>NZ_JBEXUE010000082.1:0-28177 GCF_040614275.1 Streptosporangium sp. NPDC006013 | reverse complement strand
CCTGGTACGGGGCCCTGGCCCGTGGGGTCTCCGCACCCGCTGGGAACGCATTCGCCGTTTCGGGCGTTCTTCGGAACGCGCCGGGACGGCCGGTGGGCGCGAGAGGGAAGGCAAGTGACGATCGTGGGCTTCGTGTCGCTGGTCATCTGTGCGATCACGGTGGTCCACTACTACCTGTGGCGTCGCCTGGTCCGTTCGACCACCCGGCCGGGGCGGACCCGCCGGGTGCTGACCTGGATCCTCGTCGGCCTGGCGGTGCTCGCCCCCGTGACGCTGATCGTCTCCCGCAGTGAGTGGGGGCACTTCCTGGCGTGGCCGGGATTCTTCTGGATCGCGACGATGTTCTACCTCGTCGTGTTCCTGGTGGTCCTGGAGATCCCCAGGGCCGTGGCCCTGCTGGTGGTGCGCGGGGTGGAGCATCGGGCCGAGCGGCACCTGGTGCCGCCGGGGGTGGTCGCCCGCCGTGCGAAACGAGCCGTGCAGCCGGAGCTCGCCGTTCGATCCGAAACCGCCGGCACACCGGCGTCCGTGGCCGCCGTTCACCCCGAGCACTCCCTCCGGCCCGTCTCCACGGCCCAGACGGACCGTGGGGAGTCCCCGGTCGGTGGGGTGGTCGTCGTGCCGGGTCCTGGAGGCACGCCGCGCGGCGGAGGGGCGAAGGACACGGCAGGCGGGCTGAGCAGGAGGCTGTTCATCGCCCGTACGGCGGCGGTCGCCGCCGGGGCGGGGGCGCTCGGCACGATCGGGTTCGGGATCAGGACCGCCCTCGGCGACCCGGTCATCGAGTCGGCCGGGGTGGTGCTGCCCAGGCTGGATCCACGCCTGAACGGCCTGCGGTTCGCGGTTGTCAGCGACATCCACCTGGGCCCGCTCACCGGTACGGAGCACACCCGGCGCATCGTCCGCATGATCAACTCACTGGAGGCCGACGTGGTCGCCGTCGTCGGCGACCTGGTCGACGGCACGGTGGCCGAGCTCGGCCCGCTGGCCAGGCCGCTGAAGGACCTCGAATCCCGCTACGGCGCCTACTTCGTCACCGGTAACCACGAGTACTACACCGCCAACGGCCCGCAGGAGTGGATCGAGGAGCTCCGCGAGCTCGGCATCCGCCCGCTGGGCAACGAGCGCGTGGAGATCGCCCACGGGGGAGCCGTGCTCGATCTCGCCGGGGTCAACGACGTCGGCGGTGTCGCATCGGGTGACGGTCCGGACTTCGAGCGGGCGCTGGGTGGCCGTGACCGCTCCCGGTCCACGGTGCTGCTCGCCCACCAGCCGGTCCAGGCGGTCCAGGCGGCCACCTACGGGGTGGACCTCCAGCTGTCCGGCCACACGCACGGAGGGCAGATGGTCCCCTTCAATCTGATCATCCCGATGCAGCAGCCGGTCGTCTCCGGTCTCGGCGAGGTGGACGGCACCCAGGTCTACGTGACGCGGGGCGCGGGTTTCTGGGGGCCGCCGGTCCGGGTGGGCGCCCCACCTGAGATAACCCTGCTGGAAGTCAGGAACGAGAGGCTCCGGTAGCCCGGCACCGATCGGGAGAGCCGGCCAGGGCGCGGAGACGCATCACTGGAAACACGAGCATCTGACGCTTCTTTTCGGGTGTGGCACCTGCGGGGCACAGGGCGGAGGCATTACCCTCATGCGACGGGCAGCCGGGCATTTCCGCCTGGCTCATGTTTCCCCCAGCCCAGCGAGCACCTGGATACGCTGACACTATGACCACCCTTGGCCGGAGCACCGCGCGACGTAAGCCCCCCCACGTGCTGGCCAACACCCCGTTCCGCAAGCTGTGGACGGCGATGTCGGTGTGCAGCCTCGGAGACTGGCTCAACCTGCTGGCACTGACCGCCCTGGCGGGCAACCTCACGGTGGGGTCCGGCTACAAGATCCAGAGCCTGGCCATCGGAGGCGTCTTCGTGGCGAAGATGCTCCCCGCCATCCTGCTGGGCCCGCTCGCCGGCGCGTTCGCCGACCGGTTCGACCGGCGGATGACGATGTTCTTCTGCGACTTCCTGCGCTTCGCGCTGGTGTTGTCGATCCCGCTGATCGGCAACTACCAGTGGGTGATCATCGCCACCTTCCTGGTCGAGTGCGTCAACCTCTTCTGGGTTCCGGCCAAGGACGCCACGGTGCCCAACCTGGTGCCCAAGGAGCGACTGGAGGAGGCCAACCAGCTCAACCTCCTGGTCACCTACGGGACCGCGCCGATCGCCGCGCTGCTGTTCGCGGTGCTGTCGGTCGCCGACGACGCCCTGGGCAACCTGGTGCCGTTCTTCGCCCAGCGGGAGACCTACCTGGCGCTGTTCATCAACGCGCTCGCCTACCTGGTCTCGGCCTTCATCATCCTCTCGCTCAAGGACATCCCGAAGGCCGGCGCGCGGGCCGCGACCTCCACGCCGTCGGTGCTGCGGCAGATCTTCGAGGGCTGGCGGTTCGTCGGCGGCAACCGGCTGATCCGCGGCCTGATCATCGGCATGCTGGGCGCGTTCGCCGCCGGCGGCGCGGTGGTCGGGGTGGCCAAGATCTACGTGGACGCGCTGGGCGGCGGCGACGCGGCGTACGGCGTGGTCTTCGGGGCGGTCTTCGTCGGCATGGCGTCCGGCATGTTCTTCGGGCCGAGGCTGCTGAGGGAGCTGTCGCGGCGGCGGTTGTTCGGCCTGTCGATCGTGGTGGCCGGGGTGGTCCTCGTCGCGATCGCGCTCGTCCACAACCTGGTGATCGTCGTCCTGCTGACCGTGCTGCTCGGCGCGTGCGCGGGAATCGCCTGGATCATCGGCTACACGATGATCGGGCTGGAGGTGGACGACAACCTGCGGGGCCGCACGTTCTCCTTCCTGCAGTCGCTCGCCCGGGTGACCCTGCTGCTGGTGGTCGCGGTCGCGCCGACCCTGGCGGGCCTGTTCGGCGAGCGGGAGATCAGGGTCGGGCAGGAGCCGGTCTACCAGTTCGACGGCTCCAACCTGGTGCTGCTGGTCGGCGGGTTGCTCGCGGTGGCCGTCGGGACCGTCGCGCTACGGCAGATGGACGACCGCAGGGGCGTCTCGATCGTCGCCGACCTGATCGCCGCGGCGCGCGGGGAGCGGTTCACCCCCGAGAGCGTCGAGCAGGCGCGCGGGATGTTCATCGCCTTCGAGGGCGGTGAGGGGTCGGGCAAGACCACCCAGTCCAGGCTGCTGGCGATCTGGCTGCGCGACCAGGGGTTCGACGTCGTACAGACCCGTGAGCCGGGCTCGACCAAGGTGGGCATGCGGCTGCGCGCGATCCTGCTCGACGCGGTGCACCAAGGGCTGTCCGCGAGGTCGGAGGCCCTGCTGTACGCGGCCGACCGGGCCGAGCATGTGGAGAAGGTCATCCACCCGGCCCTCCAGCGGGGTGCCATGGTGATCTCCGACCGGTACGTCGACTCGTCGCTGGCCTACCAGGGCGCGGGCCGGGCGCTGGACATCGAGGACGTCAAGAGGATCAACGGCTGGGCCACCGGTGGGCTCGTTCCCGATCTCACCGTGCTCATCGACACTCCGCCGTCGGTGGGGCTGGCCCGGCTGGGCGGGGCCGCCGACCGCATCGAGTCGGAGCCGCTGGAGTTCCACGAGCGCGTCCGCCGCGAGTTCCGGGCACTGGCCGCTGCGGAGCCGGATCGTTACCTGGTCGTCGACGGGACCCTGACCCAGGAACGGATCTCCTCGCTCATCTACGACCGGGTCCGCGAGATCATGCCCGACCCGGTGCCACAGGAGTCGGAGGACGTCACCGGGACCATCCCGGCGATCCGTGACTGACCCGATGCCTCCGCGAGCCGTGAGCGGAGCCGAGGCCGCGGGGGAGTCCTCTCCGTGAGCTCCTGACCCGGCGACCGGCACCGGCGGTAGGTTGGGTCCGTGGGAGTCTTTGATGATCTTGTGGGGCAGGAGCGGGCCGCGGTAACGCTCCGCCGGGCCGCGGCGGCCGGGGCCGACCTGCTGGCCGGGGGGCGCGGTGCCGGGATGACCCACGCGTGGCTGTTCACCGGGCCGCCCGGGTCCGGGCGTGAGGAGGCCGCGCGGGCGTTCGCCGCCGCGCTGTTCTGCCACGAGCAGGGGTGCGGCCACTGCGACATGTGCCATCAGGTGTCGGTCGGCTCCCACCCGGACCTGGAGATCGTCCGCCCGCAGGGGCTCTCGTACGGCATCAAGGACACCCGCAGGCTCATCCTGCGCGCGGCCGGGGCGCCGACGCTGGGCCGCTGGCGGGTCGTGCTGTTCGAGGACGCCGACCGGGCGACCGAGGGGGCGTCCAACGCGCTGCTCAAGGCCATCGAGGAGCCGCCGCCGAAGACCGTCTGGCTGCTCTGCGCGCCTGCTCCGGACGACATGATGATCACCATCAGGTCCCGCTGCCGGATCGTCACGCTCGTCACCCCGACCACCTCGGCGGTCGCCCACGTGCTGGCCACGCGCGAGAACGTGCCGCCGGCGATGGCGGAGTTCGCGGCCAGGGCCGCCCATGGGCACATCGACCGCGCCCGCAGGCTGGCCCTGGACGAGGAGGCGCGCTCGCGTCGCGAGGCGGTGCTGTCCATCCCCAGGTCGCTCACCGGCGTCGGTGAGTGCGTGATGGCCGCCGAACGCCTGGTGAAGACCGCCGAGGACGAGGCCGCCGCGGTCACGGCGGTGCTGAACGAGGCGGAGATCACCGAACTGCGCCAGGTCTACGGCGAGGGCTCCACCGGAAAGGGGCTCAACAGGGGGCTGATCCGCGGCGGCGCCGGGGCGCTCAAGGACCTTGAGGACCGGCAGAAGTCCCGGGCGACCCGCACCAAGCGCGACGTCATCGATGCGGCGCTGCTCGACCTGGTGGCGTTCTACCGCGACGTGCTGGCCGTGCAGTTCGGCGCGCACGTGGAACTGGCCGGCGAGGACCGCCGCGCCGATCTGGAAGACCTGGCCCGTGCCTCCACCCCGGAGGACACCCTGCGCAGGATCGACGCCATCATGCGCTGCCGGAGGCGGCTGGCGGCCAACGTCAGCCCGCAGATGGCCGTGGAGTCGATGACCCTCTCGTTGCATCAGCCCCGGCTCTGAACCGCGTCGGCCGGGCCTGATCCGCCTCACGACGGGAGATGGTTTTCACGTTTTTGGTCATGCAGACCGAAATGTTGGAACTGGGCGGACCGGAACCCGCTGAGACGATCAGCAGGCTCTACGCCGGGGGCGGCAGGCAGGCGGACACGCGCTACCGCGATGGCCGGGAGGTTTCCGGCCGGCCGGCACGGATGGTTCGGAGGCGCACATCGTGGTCCGGCGGGGACCGGAGTTCGAGGTGATCAACTTTGGCCGATATCGGACACCTCAGGGTTTCCAGTAACCCGGTGTGACGGATATCGGCTGGTGAGGGTAGGGGGCCGTCGCGACCGCGCGCCCCCTACCCGTCTTTTTTCGATTAGATGGAACCATTCCTCGCTAAATCACCTCAAAGCATGAGTGTGGGTCGTTAGGATTCACGGGCAAAAATCAATGCTTTTGTTATAAAACAACGGGAAGTGTCCTGCTCTATGGGGATGAGCAGCGAAGACCGGGGGAATTTTGGTGAGCACCGAGGCGCGCCACGGGGTGGTCCCGTCCGTGAGCGGGCGGGCCGTCACGAGCCGGGTGGGCGATGACGACACGCTGAGGATCGAATGGTCGGCACCGACGGACGCGGAGATCGTCCTGCGGCATGTGGAGACCGGTGAGGAGTGCGGGACGGCGGACCTGACGGTGCTGGCCCCGGGTATCTGGATGGCCTCATGCCGGGGCGAGCCCGTCGCCACCGACGACCCGGGGTTCTCGCTCGACGGGCTCTGGTCCTACGCCGAGACCCGCCGCAACCGGGAGATCAGGGCGTTCCGTACCTCCCTCGGCACGCTGGGCCTGCGAGTCCGCGAGGTCGAGCCGTACGTCGAGGTGATCCGTGTGACCGCGGACGACGGGGTGATCGCCGTCGAGGGCGCCGTCGCGTACGGCGACCCGATCCGGGGGGAGGCCAGGCTGGTGGCGGTGGCCCGCCGGGGGCCGGAGCCGGTGAGCGGGCCGGCGACCTTCCAGGGACGGTGGTTCGAGGGCGCGATCGAGATCGCGCCGATGGCCGAGGCGCAGGTGCGGCGCCGGGTCTTCTGGGACCTGTACGCGGAGATCTCCGGGGTCCGGCTGCCGCTGGCGACCCGTCTTGATGACATAACAGATAAGAAGATCAAAGTTCGTTTTCCTGCCCAGCGTGTCGGGCAGGTGAGGGTCCGCCCGTACTACACCGAGACCGACAGCCTCGCCGTCGCGCTCAGCATCGAAGAGGAGAAACCGTGAAGATCTCCTTTCTCATTCTCAACGCCTACGGCATGGGCGGCACCATCCGCGCCACCTTCGACCTCGCCACCGCCATGTCCGAGCGGCACGAGGTCGAGGTCGTCAGCGTCTTCCAGCACACCGACACCCCCTTCCTGCCGCTGGGCCCCCGGGTCAGGCTCCGTTCGCTGGTGGACCTGCGGGAGGGGGCCAGGGTCCGCTGGCCGTACACGAAGAGGGCCGAGCGGCTGGGCGCGCGGGAGAGCGCGCTGATCCACCCCGAGGAGCGCGCCTACGCGTCCTTCAGCGCCTGGAGCGACGAGGTCCTCGTCCGCGAGCTGCGCAGGCTCCGCAGCGACGTCCTGATCACCACCCGCGCGGGTCTCAACATCATGGCCGCGAGGTACACCCGCAGGAAGGTCGTCACGATCGCCCAGGAGCACCTGCACTTCGAGGCGCACCAGCCCGGAATCTTCGCGGAGATCCGGACCTGGTATCCGAAACTGGACGCGGTCGTCACCCTCACCGAGGCCGACGAGCACGACTACCGGAACATGCTCAACGGGTCGCCCACCCGGGTGTTCACCATCGGCAACGGGCTGCCCGGCGGGCCGCGTCCACGCTCCAGGCAGGAGAACCGGATCGTGCTGGCTGCGGGCAGGCTGGTGCCGGTCAAGGGGTACGACCGGCTGCTGAAGGCGTTCGTCCGGGTGGCCAGGGAACGTCCCGACTGGAAGCTGCGGATCTACGGCGAGGGCCGGGTCGGCGACAAGCTGGTCAGGCAGGCGGTCAAGCTGCGGCTGCACAACAACGTCACCTTCATGGGCCCCACCGGTGACATCGAGGGCGAGCTGGCCAAGGCGTCGATCCACGCGGTCAGTTCCCGCTTCGAGGGCTTCGGCATGACCATCATCGAGGCGTTCGCCTCCGGGGTGCCGGTGGTCAGCTTCGACTGCCCCCGTGGACCTCGCGAGATCATCACACCCGGGATCGACGGACTGCTGGTTCCCGCCGACGACGTGGACGCTCTGGCCGACGGGCTGATCCAGATGATCGACGACGAGGAGGGCCGCCACAGGATGGCCAAGAACGCCATCCAGACGGCCCAGAGCTACGACATCTCGATGATCGCCGAACGCTGGGAGAAGTCCTTCGCCGAACTCGGCCGCTGAGCGGCTGCCCGGGGTGACGGGCCCTGCGTCGAGAGACGACTCTCTCCCGGCCCTCGTGAGGATGCTCCCGTGGGCTGCCGAAAGGGAGCAGTGCTCGTCCCCGGAGTGGTTCTTGATGGGGCGGTGCGCGGGGTACACGGCCCGCGTTCACGCCTTGGCGGCCCCGCACTTCGCCGGGTGCGGAGCGTAGGGTGAGCACGAGCCGTACCCCCAGGTTTGGAGCCATATGGGCATGATCATGGCGGTGAGTTTCACCCGCTACGGCAGGCTGTACTACCTCGACCCCGGAGAGCACAGCCCCAAGGTCGGCGACAAGGTGCTGGTGCCCACCGAGGCCGGGCCCGAGGTCGCCGAGTGCGTCTGGGCACCCCAGTGGACGAGCGAGGAGATCGACGGGCTGCCGGTGTGCGAGGGCATCGCGGGCGAGGAGCAGCTGACCCGTGACGAGGGCAACAAGCGGCGCCGCGCCGAGGCCCGGAGCGTCTCCAAGCGCCTGATCAAGCGGCACACGCTGCCGATGAAGGTCGTCGGCGTCGACTACCTGGACGCGGAGAACGTCTACACGGTCTACTTCTCCGCCCCGCACCGGGTCGACTTCCGCGCCCTCGTCCGTGACCTGGCCCGCAACCTGCGCGCCAGGGTGGAGCTGCGCCAGATAGGCCCGCGCGACGAGGCCCGCCTCCAGGGCGGCATCGGCCCCTGCGGCCGTGACCTGTGCTGCGCCACCTTCCTCAAGGACTTCGAGCCGGTCTCCGTCCGGATGGCCAAGGACCAGGACCTGCCGGTCAACCCGCTGCGCATCGCGGGGGCGTGCGGGCGGCTGATGTGCTGCCTGAAGTACGAGCACCCCCTCTACCTCGACGCCCAGAGCAGGATGCCCCGGATCGGGCTGAAGGTCGACACCCCCGAGGGCGCCGGAACCGTCGTGGGCCGCAACGTACCCTCGGACTCCGTCGTGGTCCGCCTGGAGGACGGCGGCCGCCGCTGCGCCTGCCCGTCGGCCTCGGTCTGCTCCCCGCGCAAGCAGCACGACGAGGCGTACGGTGGCGCGGTGCGGGTCGCCGAGAGCGGGCCGGAAGGGTGACCGATCGGCTGTCCCGTCATGGGGGCTCGGCGCGGGCATAGGATTCGATCGTTCGGCCTCTCCGCGTGTCGGCCCCCCTTGCCGGATCCGCGTGTGACCCCGACCTACGGACTACGGAGCGGACTAGGCGTGAGATCCCGTGTGACCGCCGTACTGGCGGCGGTGGCCCTGCTCGCGAGCGCGTGCACCGGCACCGACGTCCCCGCCGACGCCAGTGGCGGCACCGGAGCCGGCCGCGGTGTGGCGGGAGCGGCTCTCGGCTGGCACGAGTGCGAGGACGGTTTCGAGTGCGCCAAGCTCGCCGTACCGCTCGATCACAGCAAGCCGGACGGTGAGAAGATCGAGCTCAGCGTGATCCGGCTCCCGGCCTCGGGGGAGCGGATCGGTTCGATCCTCCTCAATCCCGGCGGGCCGGGTGCCTCCGGAGTGCAGTACGCGCGAAGTGCCCGCACCGCGGTGAGCGAGGCGGTTCGCGAGCGCTTCGACGTCGTGGGCTTCGACCCGCGCGGGGTCGGCGACTCCGCGCCCGTCCGGTGCCTGTCGCCGAGCGAACTGGACACCTTCGTCGGTCTCGACAGCTCGCCCGACTCGCCGGGGGAGGTCACCGTGCTTGAGGAGGGGGCGCAACGGTTCGCCGCCGGATGCGAGACCCGATCGGGCAGGCTCCTGCCGTACGTCGGCACCGCCGACGCCGCCAGGGACATGGACCTGCTGCGTGCCGCCGTCGGTGACTCCCACCTCACCTACCTCGGCAAGTCGTACGGCACGCAGCTGGGCGCCGTCTACGCCGATCTCTTCCCCGACCGGGTCCGCGCCCTCGTCCTGGACGGCGCCGTGGACCCCTCGCTCGGCCCACTGGAGCTGAACACCGCGCAGGCACGCGGTTTCGAGGTCGCCCTCGACGCGTTCCTCGAAAACTGCCTCGCGGCCACCGACTGCCCCTTCCAGGGCTCCGTCGCCTCCGCCCGCGCGGAGATCACCGCGCTGCTCCGCAGGGCGGACACCGCTTCCCTGGCCAACAGGACCGGCGACGACCGTACGGTGACCGAGGCCTGGGCCATCCTCGGTGTGATCACCCCGCTCTACGACCGGCAGGCATGGCCGGTCCTCCGCCAGGCGCTGGCCCAGGCGCTGAAGGGTGACGGCACCGTCCTGCTCCGCATGGCCGACCTGCTGGTCGACCGTGGGGAGGACGGCGAGTACACCAACCAGACCGAGTCCAACCTGGCGGTCAACTGCGTCGACAGCATCTACCCCCGCGACCCCGCCGCCTACGCCAAGGCGGCCGAACAGGCGGCCAAGGTCGCCCCCCTGTTCGGCGCGTACGTCATGTGGAGCTCACTGCCCTGCGCGTACTGGCCGGTCAAGGCGGGGGCCCGGGAGAAGATCGACGCCTCCGGAGCCCCGCCCATCATGGTCGTCGGCACCAGACGCGACCCCGCCACGCCCTACCAGTGGTCAGAGGCCCTCGCCTCCCAGCTCTCCTCCGGCGTCCTCGTCGGTTTCGACGGAGACGGCCACACCGCTTATCTGACCGGCTCGGCGTGCGTGGATCGCCTGGTGGACGACTACCTGATCGATCTGACCGTCCCCGCCGATGGAACCCAGTGTCCCAAGATCGGCTGATTCCGGTGCGCGGGAAGGCCCTGGGAGCCTGTAGACTGCCGTAGGCCGTGGTGAAACACGGCACGCCGCCTTAGCTCAGTCGGCCAGAGCACTTCACTCGTAATGAAGGGGTCTGGGGTTCGATTCCCCAAGGCGGCTCCCAGGTCAAAGGCCCTTCGGGATCATCCCGGAGGGCCTTTGTCATGTCTGTACAGCAGTTGCATACAGCTACCTCCTGTAGTTCAAGCTTCAGTAGCTAGGCGAAGGTGGCCAGCCAGAGAAGAAGTAGCGGATAGGCGTTGACGGACCCGTCAATCAAAGGATCTTGATGACGAACAACTCGCCGCTATCCTTCTGTCGCACGAGCAGATCATTGCCCTTAGACGCCTCGGCCTCCACGTACTCATAGAGGGTGATGGCTCTGTTCACCAGGTCAGTCTTCGAGAAGCCGGTGCGTTCCTGGAGTCTCTGAAGTTGTTCCGAGACTCGCGGAACTAAACCCACAGTTATCCGTTCACTCGCCACCTGTCGGGTTTGCGGAGAGGTTGGCTCCGAAGGCATCGCACACCTCGCATAAGTAACTGGCCCGTCCTGTTAGGTGCCGAGCCTCAGTCGATAGTCGCACACCTAGCACGTGAGAGCAGCATCTCTGCAGCTATTTGATGCAAGTGTGTGGGTGTCGTGGTAGTTTCCCTCTGGGCGGAACGTCTGCCTGTCCGTGACTGAAGGTGGAAAACCTCAAGGAGGTAAAGGCATGGGGCTACTCCAAGCACTCCCGGTCGTGACTCTTAGTTCTGACTAGCTCACGCCGGGAGTCGCTTATAGGGCGCGTGGTTGCTCCGCATTGGGCGGAGCTGTGCCCTGCGAGAGGAGCGACATGCCTACCAACCCTGCTTCAGCCCACTCGACTGATGACGTTCCTAGTGACGCTGCGAACCTCAAGATCTCCCTGCAGTCTCCCGAGGGATTGGGCGTAACCGCCTCAAGCGAGATGAGTGGTTCTCACCTCAACCACTTCTGGGACGTCGCAACCACCGTTGTCGCCATTGTCGCGACCGTGATCGTTCCGCTGCTCGCTGCCAAGGAGTTGGTGATGCTTCCGGCACACTTGGCAAGTTGCATCATGGTGGCGCAGATGGCCGCTGTCCTCTCGATCTACGCTCTTTGGCGGTCTCGTAGGAGGTAGCAAACCGTCTGTCGCTCGTGCGTGCCGAGGACCCTTCCGGCTAGGAATAAGTCGAAAGGGTCCTCGAAGTTCAGGCCAGCACTCCTGATACAGGCACCAAGAGTGAAATTACGGTAGCTGCTCGCCGAGGCTCTGATTCAGTCGCCCCAGTGCTCTCCGCGTCTCTGGCGCCGGAACCTGCGTGTAGACGTTCATGGTCACCGAGATCTGCGAGTGCCGGAGGATGCGCATCGCGACCCGAGGGTGAACGTCGAGCGCGGCCAGGAGCGAGGCGCAGGTGTGTCGGGTGTCGTGGACGCGGATACGAGGGACTCCGGCCCTCTCGCGGTAGCGCTCAAAGGACCGGTAGAAGTTGCGCGGCTCGACCGGGGTCCCGTTCTTCGTGGTGAACACGAGGTCGGATCCCTTCCACCTTTCCCCGGTATCCTGGCGGGCCTTCTCCTGGATCCCCTGGCGATCCGGCCGGTCTGGCGACAGGACGCTGTAATTAGCGCGAGATGTCGGAGTGTAAAGATCGCGCTGCAGCCCTTCACCGTGTGGGGCACGGGCGGGAGGACGTTCTCAGATGAGGCGATGGGTCGCTGCGTCGACCGTCATGCTGGTCGTCCCGATGGTGGCTGGATTCGGTACCACTGTGGACGCCCAGGGGGCTCCCGCCGACCCGATCGACGCTCTCAAGCGCCAGCTCGTCGAGAACCGGGGGGTGAAGATGTCGAAGGTCCGCACCACCACGGAGGAGAAAAAGGATAAGGACTACGTCTGGACTAAGGCCGTCGCCGAGTTCGGCAAGGGCAAGATCGTAGCCGTCGATATGGCACATGACTCCGACCGCATAAAACGGATCGACCCCGTACGGCAGATCATCTTTGAGGGCCGCCAGTACATCCAAAACGACTACATACCCGACGGCAAAAGCTGGCTCCTCAACGAGAACAACGAGGTCCGGCCGGAATTGGACGCTGGCTGGATCAAGCTCGCCGATCCGGCCATGCTGAAGGCGGTGCTGGCCACCACCAAGGTCAAGCGCCCCGCAGGCGTCTACGACGGCACTCGTACCACGCTCTACCAGGGCACGATGACCGTAGGCCAGCTCTCCAAGGCCTCTCACGGATTCCCCTTCGGACTCGTGGTGATGCTCACCGAAGAGGAAGCGAAGGCCAAGATGTCCTGGCGGCTCTGGCTCGGTGAGGACCAGCTGGTGCGCAGGGCCTGGGGCTCGTGGAGCCAACCATTTTCCAAGAACGGTGGTGTCCCTGTCTCGTCTGTCGTTGATGCTCGTCTGACCGGCTGGGGCGCCGAAACCGACATCGCCGCTCCTTCCGCCGATGATGTGTGGACGCCCTCGGACTGGTCTATGCCTGAGACCTCCGTCCCCCTGAATCCGGCCGCCGGATAACGACCGCCGCTCCAAGCGGCCAAGCGGTCAAGGCGTCCTGATGTCCGGTGCACACGAAGGCGCTCCAGCCGGAAGGCCACGATCCACGACTGGAGTGTTGACCTCGCGACCAACAGGACGCCGATCATGAGGTGGCTCAGAGTTTCTCTACCGGTTAGATGTCATGATCCTTTGTCCACCAGTTGCTGAGGTGAAGGTGCACGGCGGATGCTCCGTCGAACCACCACAGGTCCGTCGGCCCCGAGGCTTCATCGGCCGGTCGTGGTAGGAACGATGGCCTGCTGATCCACTGCCGGCAGCAGCCGGCGGCGCCGAGCGGACGTGGCCTACCCCACGATGAAAGTGCCGATCACCCCGGTTACGCTCAGCATGCCGATCACGGTGAGGACGGCGATCGCGACCCCGGCACTGATCAACCATCGGCGTCTCGCCGTGCCGGCGTTCAGGCTCGAGAAGGCGAGCCAGGCCCACAGGAGCCCTTCCACCAGGAACCACGGCTCGTTGAACAGGAGATCCTGAAGATCGGCCGTGCGATGGTCGATCGTCGTCCAGAACGGCAGATTCAGCTGTATCAGGCCGGCCAGGCTCAGGGCCCGCTGAATGCTGTTGATCAGGGCGTGCATGACGCACCCCACCGTCACCGCCCAGCACATGGCCAGCAGGACGCGTCGCCCGTGGGACCGGCGCCATAACGGCAGCGTCGCCACCGGCAGCACCGTGGCGACCAGCAGGATGCCCGCCCCCAACGCGTTGACCATCCGCCACTGCTGATACGACACGGGTGTGCCGAACATGCCGACGGTCCCGCCCAGCGCGTAGTAGGCCCGATAACAGGTGTAGAACAGGCCCCACGCACCTAGCACGATGCTGATGCGGACCCTCTTCGCCGCTGCGCCGGGCAGGCCAGTGACCTGCGCATCTTGCTCCACGACTGCCACGGTTTCCCCCGAACGTGTTCTAAACCGGGCGCCAGTATGGCAAAGCGCGTCTGAGACAGAGCTGAGAGGTGGAGCACCTCACGATCGTCATCAACGGCACCGCGGACAACCAGCTCGGCAAGATTCAGCGGACGGGACTGGCCGAGGCCGTCGACGCCTACGCGCTCTCAGTATCGGTTCCGATCCGTCTCCTCGGCCCGCCTTCCGGGCCGGACGTGCGGCTTTCACCGCATCCGGCTCTCCATAGATCCTGTCGCGGGGATGGTTCGTCATGCCGTTGTCGGCGAGGTCCTGCTCTGTTGAGGTCGGGAGCTCCCCCTGATGTGACCGGGGAATTTCCGCGGGCATCGGAGCGGCCTGTGGGGGCTCAACGACCTCTGGAGAGTTCAGGCACCGATGGCCGGCGACCCTGTCCTCTGCTCGGTCACCGCATGCCACGACCGGAGACAACGTGTGTCGTTCTCTCGTCTTCGTTCGGGTGGAGAGGCGGAGAGCCGTCCTCTTGTAACCATTTGGATGGTTCTGACCAAGCAGGGGTGTCAATCGACGAAGGGAGCATTGCCGGTGCGTCGTAAACAGGCGGAGATCGCTAGAGATCACGTGGCGTTCGAAGCCTTCTACCGGCGGCACGTCGATGCGGTCACCCGCTTCCTCGCTCGGCGTGTTGACGATCCGCACACGGTCGCCGACCTGGTGGCCGAGGTGTTCATGGCGGTGCTTGACTCCGCCCACACCTACCGGGCCGGTTTGGGGACCGAGATCGCGTGGCTGTACGGCGTGGCACGTAACACACTCTCGACCGAGCGGCGCCGGGTGTTCAAGCAGTCGCGGCTGACCAGCCGGGTGAGCGGGCGGCGGTCGTTGGACACCGACGACCTCGCCAGGCTCGAAGAGCGCATCGACGCGGAACGGCATGCCAGGCGGATCTTCAAGGCCATGGCCTACCTGCCCGAAGGGGAACGCGCCGTCCTGGAACTGGTCGTCATCGACCAGCTCACGGTCACCGAGGCGGCGGCGGCCCTGGGCATCCGGCCGGGGACCGCCAAGGTGCGGCTGTATCGCGCTCGTCGCACGCTTCAGGGACTGCCCTTCGTCATGGAAGGAACACCGGGATGAGTTTCGAGGAGCAGATACTGATGGAACTTAAAGCCGAGATCACCGCACGCGCCGAACGACGTCGTCGCACCGGCCGCCGCCTGTTCGCGGGGGCGGCGGTGGCCGGGCTGGCCGCGGCGGCGGCGATCGCGGTGCCGCTGCTGACCGGAGCGGAGCAGCCCGCGTACGCGGTGACCAAGAACGGCGACGGCACGATCAACGTCAAGCTCAACGAGTTCAGGGACGCTGACAAACTGGAGCAGGATCTAAAGAGGATGGGGGTATCTGCGGACATCACCTATCTCAAGCCCGGCAAGTGGTGCGGGGGAGACAGAGGCGAGATCGTCGGGGGCGGCTCCCCGGAGGAGTGGAAGGGCTCCGTGTCCGACAGGGCCGCGCGTCTGCTCAGGACGGGGGGGTTGGAGATCGACCCCCGGTACGTCGGGAAGGGCCAGACCTTGGTGATGGCGTTCAGCGAGAGCAAGGAGCAGGCCTCTAGGGCGAAGAAGCCGGAGACGGCGTGGCAGTTCTCCGCATATGTGGTCAATGGCCAGGCCAAGCCGTGCGTCGTCGTCGACAATCCGACCTGGAACGACGTTGACGGCACCGGCCAGCCCCCCGCAGGAAGCTGATCCCGCGAGGAGCGATCCCCGCTCGTAGGGCGGCGACCACTCAAAGGTGGATCCGATAGGGGTTCTGCCCGATCAGCTTGATCGGGCAGGCTCCCGCCTCAGCGCATCGGGCTGGAAGGTGGCCGTCGTCATCAACGGGACGGTGGATGATCAGTTCGGGGGAGTCCGGCGGCCGAGACCGGCTGAGGCCGTTGACACCTGCGGGCTCTCAGGCGTCGGTGGAGGACGGGCGGTCTCACTGCGTCGCCATGACGATGCAGCGCCGCAGCTCCTCGACCGCCTCAGGGGCGCCCTCGACCGTCACGCCGCTCGGCTCGCCGGCACTCTCCCGGTTCCACATCCAGCGGAGCACGGCCGTCGGCGGGCCGCTCACGGTCACGTCGGCCGCGTCGTCGTCAGCGCCGTCTTCGACGGCGAACAGCCCCGGGCCGGTCCGCACCCGCCACGCCGCGCCGTCGGTCCGCACCGTGTACGTCCGGCCCGGCGAGCCGGCCAGGATGTCGGTGAAGTAGTCGCCCCACTCGGCGACGCTGTATGCCACGAAGACCTTGAGCAGCTCGTCGATGCCGTCGACGGCGAGGTCTGCCGGGACCGGCATGACCGGCTGCCCGGTGCCGAGCTCGGCGTCGATGCGGTGGATGACCGTCTCCTGCGCCATCCGCCGGATCCAGAAGCCGACGGTCTGATCCGGGGTGTACCAGGAGCCGGCCGGATCCCCCGGCTTGCGGGCGCCGAACTCGTCGAGCAGCCCGGCGTACGCCCGGTCGAGCAGCGCGAGCGGATCCTCGTCCGCGAGCTCCTTCGGCGGCCACGGGTCGGGCTCGGCGCCCTCGCGCATGGCCAGAGTCTTATGCAGGTACACCTCGCCGATGTGACGGGTCAGGTCGGCGACGGTCCAGTCGGGACAGCTCGGCACCACCGCGGTTGGGCCGGTCGGCACGACGGCCCGCAGGCGGCCGAAGTCGGCCGCGAGGCAGTCAAGGAGTCGGGGATATTCCATACCGAACAGTTCAGCACACACTCAGGCTCGTTCGGCTCGTCCGGCGACGGGCCACCAGTCGCCCAGTATGCCCGCAGACGCATCCTGGCAGCCATCGTCGACCATCCACGCGCGAGAGTGCGGATCAGCCTGCGTAGACAGCCTCCACTACGACCAACCAAGCGCGTTGGCCCGAAAAGAAGTATCGCCGCCGCTCACCCGCTGTCGTTTTTCAGGTTCCGGTACACATTTCGCGGAGGGCTCTGCCCAATGAAGGGGGCTTGGGTTCGATTCCCCAAGGCGGCTCCAGGCCACTCGATGGCTCCCATGGCCTGATCTCCCTGCCGTTCCGGTTCCCCGGCCATCGCCCTGATGGAGGACCATGGTGGGCCGGGTCTCGCATCGCTAGTGTGTGGAGACGACCGTGCATGGAGGAGCCGATGCCCGCTGGCCCGCTGGAGCCGGGAGACCCGCGCGTGCTGGGGGAGTTCGAGATCGTCGGGCGGCTGGGCGAGGGCGGGCAGGGGATCGTCTACGAAGGGTGGAGCCGGTCCGGCGAGCGGGTGGCGATCAAAGTACTTCGCAGCGGCGCGGATCCCGCCTCGCGCCGCCGGTTGGCCAGGGAGTTGCAGTCGGCACTGCGGGTGGCCCCCTTCTGCACGGCCCGGGTGTTGAAGGCGGAGACCGACCGGCCAGACCCCTACGTCGTGAGCGAGTTCATCGCGGGTCCCGCACTGCAGGATCGAGTGCGTGACGAGGGTCCCCTTCGTGGCGGCGACCTCGATCGCCTGGCGGTCGCCACGGCTACCGCGCTCGCCGCCATCCACAGTGCGGGAGTCATCCATCGGGATTTCAAACCGGCCAACGTGCTGCTCGGCCCGGACGGCCCGCGGGTGGTCGACTTCGGCATCGCCCAGTTGCTCGACGCGAGCACGATGCCCTCGGCCATGTCCGGCACCCCGCCGTACATGGCTCCCGAGCAGCTCAACGGTGTGCACGGATCACCCGCGGCCGACGTGTTCTCCTGGGCCGCGACCATGGTCTACGCCGCTACCGGCCGGGCGCCGTTCGGCAGCGACACCGTTGCCGCGGTCTTCAGCCGGATACTCAACGCCGAGCCCGACCTCACGGACATTTCATCGCCCCTGCGGGAGACGTTGGCCGTCTGTCTGGCCAAGGACCCCGGGGTACGCCCCTCCGCCCGGGCGCTCATGATCCGCCTGGTCGACACCGGAGCCCCCACCGTCACGGTCCCCGACGTCGGCCCGGTGCCCACCGCCTACCTGCCCGCTGACTGGAGCGGGCGGGCGGATCAGGTTCCGGTCGCGGCCGGTCCCGGGCCGACCAGACTGCTTCCAGCCGATTCGTCCGGAGTACAGGGTCCGGCCGGACCCGCGTACGACCCGGCCCCCACCCGCCATCTCGGCCGTTCCGATACGACGGTGCAGGAAACGGAGCCGCGGCCTGGTGAGCCGGTGCCCCGACAGGGACGGAGGCCTGCCGTGCTGATCGCGGTCACCGGCATCGCAGCGGCGCTCGCGGCGGCGGTGACGCTGTACGCGACAGGGACGTTCGGTGGCTCCTCCGGCGACGGCGCGGCGAGGCCGGAGGCCGTTACCAGTAGCGGCAGGGACTCCGGATCACGCACGGCCGCAGGCGGGCAACCGGCTTCCCCGCCGCAGTCGACACCACCACCGTCGGCACCACCGTCGGCACCGCCATCGACACCGCCGTCGACGTCGCCCTCGGCCCAGCCGGGGGGCGGAGTCCCGGAGGCGTTCGCCGGGACATGGACGGGCCAGGTCGTCTCGCAGGACAATCGGAAGGAGACCGTCGCGGTCACGCTCATCCTGCTGAGTGACCAGTCGGCCGGGACGTGGCGGGCCGATGCGTGCGAGCAGCAGGTCATGCTGACCCAGGTCAGGGCCGGGAATGTGCTCGAGCTGACCCGCATGCAGCGGAATCAGTGTGTGGGGGGAGACATGACCCTCACTCTGAAGGACCCGGCGACGCTGGACTTCGTGGGCCAGGAGGGCGCCGGCGGGCTGGAGTATCGCGGGAGCCTGAGCCGGTCCTGACGCGGGACCGGCACAGGCACGTGACATCCTCCCTGGCCGGAAGTAATTACCCCCGGTCGACGTCCAGCGTCGTTATCCGGCGCCGGACACGCAGGTCGCGGAGATCGAAAACGAATTGGGGGACGGAGTCCTGAAGGCCGGGGCATCCTCCGGTTACCTGGTGACCACGACCAGACGCCCGGCCGACGCTCAACCCGCCCGCGCGATCTGGAACGAGTAGGCCCCGGTCTTCGCCGTACCTGATCTGACCACGAGCGCATACCTGCCGTCTCCATTGGAGAGCGGGATGTCGAACTCGTATCCGCAGAGCGGGACGGGCTGCCGTGGGCCGGCGATGTTCTTCTCCGCGGCATCTGTGAGCTCCAGCTCGATAGCCGTGCACGCCCCGGCCCCACCGAGGATCTTGATGGCCGACGCGCCGTCCGCGTCGAACTCGAAGCGGTCGATGCGTCCCGGGACGTCCAGCCGTCCCGCGCCGTCCGGGTTGCCCTCGCCGATCTGCAGGCCGATCGTCGCCGGGAACGTGCGGATCTTCACCGTCGCGATCCTGAGGCTGTACGGCCCGATGACGTTCGTGTTCCCGAAGACCTCCAGCCGGTGCTTGCCCGCCTTGGTCAACTTGATGACCGAGGTGCCCCAGCTGAGAGCGATGCCGGACGGGCTGACCGGCTTGCCGTCGACCTCGGAGAACACCTGGAGTTGGATATCGTCACCGGTCATGTCGGTGACATAGAACTCCCTGGTGCCGCCCAGGTCCAGGGTGAACTTGTCCCGCTGCCCGGCGCGGGTGAGCTCGGCCGCGACGGTGTTGCCGTCGGTGAGGGTTCCACCCGGCTGCACAGCCGCCTGGGCCTGGCCCGGGTCGTCCGGCTCGTTCGTGGTCTCGGCCGGCTCGCTGCTCTCCGTGGGCTCGCTGTTCTCCGTGGGCTGGGTGGTCTCGGTGGTTTGGGGGGTCTCGGCGGTCGCTGTGCTGGTCACGCGTTCCGGAACGGGCTGATCGCTCTGGAGCGTGTCAACGCCGGCACCGCATCCGGTGACGGTCAGGAGCACAAGGGTCACGCCGGCGGCAAGCCGGAGGGGCATGCTGAGGCGTCCGGTGGGGGAGGCTTTCATGCCAGCCATTGTGTGCAGCCCGCTTGCAGCCCGCTTGCCGTGGTGGGCCCGGTCTTCGAGACCGGGCCGGTAGAGGGAGAACCGCGGGGGACCGAGCCCGCACCGCCTCGTTGAGAGCCTCCACCGGCGAGCGGTGGTTCATCTCCAAGAGGTGCCCGGTTTCCCCGACGGCGGAGCCGCCGACGGGGAAACCGGGACGGTGTCGTCTGTCAGACGAGGGCGGTCTTGTAGAAGATGCTGGCCTTCCTCGCTCCCGCGACGCCCGAGGCGAGCCCCAGGCACAGCCGGGGTTCGCCGCCCGCGATCTGGATCGCCATGCCCTCCGGCTCTCGGAAGTCCAGGGACTTGCCGGCCTGGCTCAGCGACCGCTGAACCTTGCCGCCCGTACGCAGATCGACGCAGGTGATGTAGGTGTTGCCCGGAGCCGGGTTGGAGCCGCTGTAGGCGGTGCCGTCCAGCAGGTACAGGTACCTCCCGTAGACGGTGTACCCCTGGAAGACGCCCAGTCCCGACGGCTGTGCGATGTCGAACAGCGGGGTGGCCGTTCCACTCTTGAGCGCGGCCAGGGAGTACACCGCGAAGCGTGCCGTGCCGCCGGCCCGATAGCGCATGATCAGCCGGTTGGTGGAGGGGTCGATCGCACACGTGGTGCTGGTCGCGCCCGCGATCGGCGCGTACTTGGTGAGAGCGGAGGAGGACGCGGTCAGGGTCTGGCCGTTGACGAACTTGAATCGGGCCAGCCTGTTGCCCCAGGCGTTGGCGCCGTCGTTCACGCCGTTGGTCTCGGTCCACAGGTAGGCCGTGGTCCCCGACGGCTCCACCCCGATCTGGACGCCGTGCCCGAAGCCCATCAGGTACATGTGCCCGAGCACCGTTCCGCCCAGGCTGAGTTTGGTCACGCAGAGGTTGCCCGCCGCCGCCGACCCCGCACCGTTCTTCAGCTGGGCCACGTATATGTGCCCGTTGGCGTTGTCGAAGGCGAACGACTGCAGCACCGTCTCGTCGTAGAGCGCCTTCTTCCAGATCAACCCTGTCGCGGGTGCGGTCAGGTCGAACCGATCTCCCGCGGCTTCGGCGGTGGCGCTCCGGACGCCGGCGAAGCCGCCCAGGGCCGTCGCCGCGGCGGCGCCGGTGGCGGTCGTGAACAGGCCCCTACGAGTGATCGCCCGCGACAGATACGGCATATCAGAATTCGTTCCGTTTCGTTTCGGTGGTGTCAGAGGATCTGTCGATCTCTATCACCTCGAAGATCGCGACAACATTAAAACGGATGAAATCCCACATAACGGACCGATCCAAGGAGGAGGCGGCAAGCCCCAGCAGTACAGCGTCCTGGTCGACATGGAGACTGCGAACGCTCGACGCTGAGACCTCCTTCGTCCTGCCGGGAATGGTCAGGCAGACCGAGGAGAAGGCCCCTGCCGGTCATCGGTAGGGGCACGTGTTCTCAGATGAGCAGCAGCGACTTGCCGACCGTGTCGCGTTCCGCGAGCGCGATGTGGGCGTCCACGGCTCGGTCCAACGGGTAGGTCGCGCCGATGGCCGGCCGGATCCGTCCCTCCGCGGCCAACGCGAGTGCCTGCGCGAGCAGTTCCCGTACGGTGGCCCGATCGGGGGGCCCGGACGCCAGCAGGTTGGTCACCCGTACCTGCCGATCCTCGGCCGCCCGCGGGGCGATGTCGGCGAACCCGCCGCCCGCGGTGCCGTAGGTGACGAACCGGCCGCCTCTGGCCGCCGCCTCGAACGCCGCCCTGCCGAGCTCTCCGCCCGCGCCGTCGAAGACCAGGTCGACTCCCGCGCCGCCGGCCGCCTCGCGTACCCGGTGCTCCCACCCTTCCTGTGAGTAGTCGACCGTGATCTCCGCACCCAGCTCGCGGGCCAGCGCCAGCTTGCGTTCGCCCCGGGCCGCCGCGACGACCCGGGCGCCCGCATCGCGTGCCAGTTGCACCAGCAGCGAACCCGCCCCGCCGGCGGCGGCGGTCACCAGCACCCACTCGCCCTTCTCGATCCCCGCCACACGGGTGAGGTTCAGCGCGGTGACGCCGTCGTGCAGTACGGCCGCCGCCTCCCGAGCCCCCAACCCTTCGGGCACCTCCACCGTCTCCTCCACGGTGGCGACGATCTGCTCGGCGTAGCCGGTGGACGTCCTGGCGACGACGCGGCGCCCGGCCCAGCCCGGATCCACCCCCTCCCCGACGGACAGCACCTGCCCCGCTCCGCCGCCGCCGGGCACGTACGGAAGTTGACGGGGGAAGAAGTCCCTCCCCCAGCCTCCACGCAGCAGCGTGTCGAGGTAGATGACGTCGGCGACGGTCAGTCCCACCACGACCTCTCCCTGACCGGCCACCGGGTCGGGAACCTCCTCGTACACCAGCACCTCGGGACCACCGAACTCCCGCACCTGGATCGCGCGCATCATGACCTCTCCGTCTCGGTCAGCCTCGTACACGCAGCCTCGACCCTGAAGCTAAGTTGAGGTCAAGATGGAAATGGCGACCTCGTACACCAGGACGGCCGTTCGGTGGTGATCTGCCCGGAATGATCTCAGCCCCTCAACCTCCGATCCGGGATCGCACCGCGACCATCCTCGTCCACGGCCTCGGCGGGGTCCCCTAGGCTGTCTGTTCACGGGTGATCCAGAGCTCTCCGGAGATAACCGGCACTGTGCGCTATGTGAAAGAAAGCGCTTTATGTGCACAGAACAGGCTTAAAGCCTAGAATCTACACTTATGTCGGAACGGGGTAAGGGCCAGTCAGGGGCCGTGTCGAAGATCATGCGTCTTGCCGCCGTGGGGACGGCGGCGGGTGTGCTGGTCGCGGGGATCGCACTACCGGCCGTGGGGGGTGCGGGGCTCGGCATCGTGTCGGCGACCAACGGGTTGAACCTCAACCCCGAGGAGCTCGTCGAACCTCCGCCGGCGGAGGTCACCGTCGTGCAGGACGCCAGGGGCAGGGAGATCGCACGGTTCTACGAGGAGTACCGCGAGGTCGTCAAGCTCGACAAGGTGTCCGAGGTCATGAAGACCGCGATCGTCTCGATCGAGGACTACCGGTTCTACGAGCACGGTGCGATCGACATCGAGGGCACCCTCCGCGCGTTCGCCAAGAACCTCCAGGCGGACGGGGTGAGCCAGGGCGGCTCCAGCATCACCCAGCAGTACGTCAAGCAGGTGCTGCTCAACTCCGCCGAGACCGACGCGGAGAAGGACAAGGCGCTGGAGGCCAGCTACGCGCGCAAGCTCAACGAGCTGCGCCACGCGATGGCGGTGGAGCAGAAGTACTCCAAGGACGAGATCCTGGAGAAGTACCTGAACATCGCCTACTTCGGCGCGGGTGCCTATGGCGTCGAGGCGGCGGCCAAGCGGTTCTTCGGCGTGACGGCGGCCGAGCTCACCCTGCCGCAGGCGGCGGCGCTGGCCGGCGCCGTGCAGGACCCCAACGCCACCGACCCCAACCTGGGGGCGAAGCAGCGCGAGCGGCTGCTGAACCGGCGCAACGTGGTGCTGAACCGGATGGCCGAGCTGGGCAAGATCACCACGGCCGAGGCGGCCGAGGCGAAGGCCACCAAGCTCGGCTACAAGGGTACGAAGCTGCCCGGTGGCTGCGAGGCCAGCGACTATCAGTACTTCTGCGTCTACGTCCGCAATGAGATCCTGAAAAATCCTGACTTCGGGAAGACTGCCAAGGAGCGCCTGGCGTTCCTCAACCGCGGCGGTCTGACGATCAGGACCACCATCGACCCGACCATGCAGGCGGCGGCGGACCGGGCGATCAGGAAGTGGGTCAACCCCGCCGACAACCCGGTGGCGGCCGAGGCCCTGGTCCAGCCGGGCACCGGGGCTATCAAGGCCATGGCGGCCAGCCGAACGTACGGGCAGAGCAAGGCCAGGAACGAGATCTCCTACAACGTCGTCGCGGACGCCGCGCACGGCGGTGGCGTCGGCTTCCAGGCCGGCTCGACCTTCAAGACGTTCACGCTGCTCAACGCGCTGAACAAGGGCATGAAGGTCGACGACGGCTTCAACGTCGGCGCCGGTTACCTCGCCTCGGGCTATTCGGCGTTCAAGAACTGCAAGGGCGAGAACATCGGTGACCCGACGCACACGGTGACCAACGACGAGGGCTCACCCGGCTGGCGGACCCTGCAGACCGGCACCTGGGGTTCGGTCAACACCTTCTTCATGACCCTGGAGCAGCACGTCGGGCTCTGTGACACGGTCAAGATCGCCAAGTCGCTGGGCATCCACCGCTCCGACGGGCTCGCGCTCCAGGAGTACGAGACGTTCACGCTCGGCATCAACGAGATGGACCCGGTGACCGTGGCGAACGCGTACGCCGCGATCGGCGCGCGCGGCAAGTACTGCGCGCCGATGGCGATCACCCAGATCACCGACCGCGACGGCAAGATTTCCAAATACCAGCCCAAGTGCCGTCAGGCGCTCGACCCCGAGGTCGCCGACGCGGCGGCGGACGTGCTGTCCGGGGTGTTCACCAAGGGCACGATGCGGGCGGTCGGCGGCATCGGCCGCGACGCGGCGGGCAAGACCGGCACCACCGACGGCTACGCCACCGCCTGGTTCGCCGGGTTCACCCCGGACCTGGCCGGCGCGGTCAGCATCGGCGACCCGCGCGGCTCGCAGAAGTACAAGCTGACCGGCGTCACGATCGGCGGACGCTACTACGGCTCGGTCTTCGGCGGCAGCATCCCTGGCCCGATCTGGAAGGACACGATGCTGGCGGCGCTGAGGAACGTCGAGCCGACGTCGTTCACCCCGATCAACTCGGCACGGTTCGGCGGCTGCGGCCAGAGCTGCCGGCCCGCGCAGCCCCCGTCGAACGACGACGCCCCCGACGGCAACGAGCAGGTCAACATCCCCCTAGACGGTTACGGCGACTGACGCGACGCGAGGGCCCGCACCGATCCGATCGTCGGTGCGGGCCCTTGTCGCAGGTCGGGTCTACCGGCGGGAGCAGCGTTTCCGTATGCCTTCTGCCGGTCGATGAGCTCGGAGCCCCTGCGCCTGGCCCGCTCCGGACGCATCGGTGCCGTCGTCGTCGGGTGTCTGGACGGTTCTTCGTCAACCCTGGAAGCTTCCAGGTTTCCGTACGCCTGTTCTGTAACCGATCATTTGACGGAGTGATCACCTTCCGAACAACTCGCAGATCGCTGAACTGATCACCTTGCCGGACCTGGCGGGTCCGACGAGCACCGATCCGCCACATGTCTCCCATCGATCTCGCCCAATGAAGACATCCAGGAGTCCGATGAACGCGCGTCGTTTAACTTCTCGTCTTGCCATGATCGTGGTCATGATGGCCTCGCTCACCGCGATCCTGCCGACCGTGTCCGCCTCGGCGGGGCTGGTCACATCCGCTTCGGCGGGGCAGGCCAAGGTACTTTCGAAGTGCACGGTGCCGCCATGTGGCGACATCTATAATTACACCAATACATGGTGGCCCATCCGCCGGAAAGACAGTGACAGCGGCCCCTGGATAACCGCATCGATCGGCCCGGGCCAGCACAAGGGCGGCTACTGGAACGATGGAATCGACTGGGACCAGTACGGCATCCCCTACCGCTGTTCGGTGAATCTCACCGTCAATGGTGTGAGCTATGTCAGGAGCAACAACACGGTCAACGGAAACCTGTGGTTCTCCTTCTCTTCCAATCAGACGGTCAAGCTGAACTCCTATACCTGCCGGGGTGTTTGAGCCAATGATCGTCTCAAGGACATGATGACAACGCCCCCGTTCACCTGGCGGGGGCATTGTTCGTCGAGGGGACATTGAAGTCATAGGCGAAGGTCCCGTGCCGCTACCGAGGTTGAAGCCCGAAATTCAGATCATCGACCTCGCACGAGCTCCGAGAATGTCGTCCACGTCTCCTCGGAGCACTTCGACCGTGATTTTCGGACCCCCTCTGGCGCGGTGACCGCCCACGTTCGCCGGGGTCCGATCTACGGCCCTTGACGATCTCCATGAAGGGACGTGGCGTCCTGGCCGCGAGAAAGGCCGGGACCGGGGGCCTCGATGAACACCTCCAGGCCGTCCAGCAGGCGTCGCAGGCCGAACTCGAAGAGCGTGTCCAGGTCGAGGGAGTCGGGCGGGATGCTCGACAGCAGCGGGAATTCCGCCATGCGCGGGAGCACCGCCGAGTCGAGCCACTCCTGGTCGGTCATGCCGGTCTGCTGCGCGGCCTCGGTCTCGGCCTCCAGGTTGATCGCGGTCCCGCGTACGTAGTTGGCCACGGTGACGTACACGTGGACCATCGTGGCCGGGTCGAGGCCGAGGCCGTCCACCGCGCGCATCGCCCACTCGGCCTGGGCCATCGCGTTGGGCGTGGGCAGTGGGCGGGTGAACGAGGTGAGCTGGGCCAGCCAGGGGTGGCGGTGGTAGAGGGCCCACTGCGTCCTGGCGGTCAGCTCCATCCGGGCCCGCCAGCCCGGTGGCGGCTCATCGAGCGCGCACTCGGCCAGCACGGTGTCGGTCATGAGCATGAGCAGCTCCTCCTTGCCCGACACGTGCCGGTAGAGCGACATCGCCGAGACCTCCAGGCCGGTCGCGATCCGGCGCATGGACAGGGCCGCCGCCCCCTCCATGTCGGCGATCCCGATCGCGGCGCGCACGATCCGTTCCCTGGTGAGCTCGGGCACGGGCCTGCGGGAGGGGCTGGTGTCCGCGACGGCGCCGTCCGCGACGAGGGTCCCGACGCCGGGTGCGACCCGCACGAGCCCCTCCCGGCGCAGGGTCGCCAGCACCTTGCCGGCGGTCGCCATCGCCACGCCCCACTCCTGGATGATCTGCCGGGTCGAGGGCACCCGGTCGCCCGGGCGTAGCCGCCCCGTCGCGATGCGCCGCCGCAACTCGGCGACGATCCGCAGGTACGGAGGCTCTGTCCCGTCCACTGTCCGCCCTCCCGGTGCTCTAGTGCACCATTTCCCCAATGGCCTGGTCACATACTGCCGTAATCTTGGTGCACTAGTACATAATTTACAACGTAAGCGCACTATGCGTACGGTATACACATCGTCAAGCAGGGAGCGCTTATGAAGAGCATTCTGATCTCCGGTGCCGGTATCGCGGGGCACGCCCTGGCCTACTGGCTACATCGCCACGGCTTCACCCCGACCGTGGTCGAGCGAGCTCCGGCTCCGCGCGCCCAGGGCCACACGGTCGACCTGCGCGGCGTCTCCGTCGACGTGGTCAGGCGGATGGGGCTCCTTGATGAGGTCCGACGCGCGGCCGTCGACTCCGGCGGGATGTCCTACGTGGACGCCACCGGCAGGCGCGTGGCCGACATGCCCGCCTCCTTCCTCGGTGGAAACGGCCTGGTCGGTGAGGTGGAGATCCTCCGCGGCGACCTGGTCGACATCCTCCACCGGGCGACCGGGGACGAGGTGGAGTACGTCTTCGACGACACGATCACCTCGCTGACCCAGACCCACGACGGTGTACGGGTCACCTTCGAGCGGTCCGCGTCGCGCGTCTTCGACCTGGTGGTGGGCGCGGACGGCGCGCACTCGGTGACCCGGTCCCTGGCCTTCGGCGAGGAGTCGCGCTTCGGCCGCGAGCTCGGCTGCTACCTGGCGTACTTCACCGCGCCCAACGTCTTCGGCATCCAGGACTGGGAGCTGTTCCACAACATGCCGGGCAGGAGGGTGGCGGCGCTGCGCCCGTCCCGGCGAGCCGAGGAGGTCAAGGTCCTGTTCGGGTTCGCCTCGAAGCCGCTCGACCACGGTGATGTGCGGAGGCAGAAGCAGATCGTGGCCGAGGTCTTCGCCGGAGCGGGCTGGCAGGTGCCCGCCATGCTCCGGGAGATGGCGGCGGCCACCGACTTCTATTTCGACGCGGCCACCCAGGTCGTCATGGACACCTGGTCCCGCGACAGGGTCGTGCTGCTCGGCGACGCCGGATACAGCCCGTCGCCGCTGGGCGGCGGCGGCACCGGGCTGGCGGTGGTCGGTGCCTACGTGCTGGCCGGAGAGCTGGCCGAGGCGGGCGGGGACCATCCGGCCGCCTTCGCCGCGTACGAGCGGGAGATGCGCGACTTCGTCCAGCAGAGCCAGAAGCTCCCGCCGGGCGGCGTCAACGGCTTCGTGCCCAAGACCCGGTCGGTCATCCGGCTGCGCAACCTGTCGATCAGACTGCTACCCCACATGCCGTGGGCCGGTCTGGTCGAGAGAATGGCCGGCAGGTCCGACGCCATCACCCTTAAGAACTACGGCTTCGCCGCCACCCCGCGACCCTGAGCGTTCCGTACGGCCCCTGGGTCGCCGCTCGAAATCAGCTGGCTACGTACCAAGCCCGGCCGCCCCAAACCCTAGTGGTCCAGGCTCGCCGGGAGGCCGAACGCGGTGAACAGGCCAGGTGCTTCGAACACGTCCATCGCGGCGAGGAGGCCCGCCTCCGGGCGCAGCACGATCAGCACGAAGGGGCGGAACGCGGTGTCACCGGCGCCGCGGACGTAGGCGGCGACCGCCGGCCGGCGGTTCGCGGCCGTCGGCAGCATCCGCCACCGGCCGAGGGAGTTCATGTCCCGGCGCAGCGCCCGGGCGACCGCGGCCTTGCCGGTCCACTCGCCGACGCCGGGCTCGATGGTCAGC
>NZ_JBEXUE010000081.1:0-28195 GCF_040614275.1 Streptosporangium sp. NPDC006013 | reverse complement strand
AGAGCGTGATGCGGCCCGGCCGGCCCGAGGGCCGGCCGGCGGCGCCGCCACCGCCGCGCGGTGAAACCGACCAGCGCGTCGGGGGACCGGCCCCGACGACGGCTGGTCGCGTCCGGGGCCGGCCCGAGTCCTAGGAGACGTCAGCCATGAAAATGCCCACAGTCAACGAGTGCCAGGTCGATGCGTGCGCCTACAACACGGACCACGTCTGCCACGCGTTGGCCATCACGGTCGGCAACAGTCATCACGCGGAGTGCGAGACCTTCTTCAAGGTCGACTTGAAGGGTGGCGACCCCGCCGCCACCGGCCGCGTCGGCGCCTGCAAGATGTCCGACTGCCAGCACAACGTCCAGTACGAATGTCAGGCTTCCGGCATCGTCGTCGGTTACGCGCAGAAGGACATCGACTGCCTCACGTACGCGCCGGCCTGACGGCGGGTGAGCCGTACGGCGACGGAACGGCGACCCCGGCCTCTTGGAATCCAAGCGCTTGTTTGGTAACACTGGCCCATGGCAGAAACCGCCGCCGACGTCTTCGCGCCCGCGAAGCTCGGGCCGATCACCCTGCGCAACCGCCTGATCAAGGCGGCCACCTTCGAGGGCATGACCCCCGAGGCGCTGGTCTCCGACGAGCTGATCGACTTTCACCGGCGGGTGGCCGCCGGAGGCGTCGGCATGACCACGGTGGCTTACTGCACGGTGGCACCGGAAGGCCGCACGCAGTGGCGGCAGATCTGGATGCGCTCGGAGGCCGTGCCCGGCCTGCGCCGCCTCGCCGAGGCGGTACACGCCGAGGGCGCCGCCGTCTCCGCGCAGATCGGCCACGCCGGCCCGGTGGCCAACCCCGCCTCCAACAGGCTCCCCGCGCTGGGCCCGTCCCGGCGGTTCAACTGGCTGGGCATGAGCATGACCCAGGCGACGACCGCCGCGGACATCGAGCGCATCGTCCGCGCGCACGCCGACGCGGCGCTCCTGGCGGAGGAGTCGGGCTTTGACGCCGTCGAGATCCACCTGGGGCACAACTACCTGGTCAGCTCCTTTCTCAGCCCCCGGCTCAACAACAGGACCGACGGCTACGGCGGCAGCCTGGCCAACCGGGCCCGGCTGGCGCGCGAGGTCGCCCTGGCCGTAAGGGAGGCCGTCGGCGGCCGGATCGCGATCCTGGCCAAGCTCAACATGGACGACGGGGTCAGCGGCGGCCTGACACCCGACGAGAGCCTCCAGGTCGCGACCTGGCTGGAGGCGGACGGCGGACTCGACGCCATCGAGCTGACGGTGGGCAGCTCGCTGCTCAACCCGATGTACCTGTTCAAGGGCGACGCCCCGATCCGTGACTTCGCCGCGGCCCTGCGGCAGCCGCAGCGGCTGGGGGTGCGGCTGCTGGGCGGCCGGTTCCTGCGCTCCTACCCCTACCGGGACGGCTACCTGCTCGACGACGCCCGCGCCTTCCGCGCCGCCCTGAGGATGCCGCTGGTGCTCCTCGGCGGCGTCACCAACCTGGCGACCATGGAACTGGCCCTGCGCGAGGGCTTCCAGTTCGCCGCCATGGGCCGGGCCCTGCTCATGGAGCCGGACCTGCCCAACCGGATCATGAAGAACCGGGCCGTCGAATCCCGGTGCATCCACTGCAACCGGTGCATGTCGACGATCTACTCCGGCACCCGCTGCGTGCTCACGGACTGACCGCCCTCGCTCTCAGCGGAGCCCGGCACGCCGGGCGGTGACCACGTCGACGACGGCCACGACCAGCGAGACCAGCACGAAGGCGATGGCGACCAGCAGCGAGTGCCGGAACGCCGTCGCGTAGTCGCCGCGGGAGGAGGCGACCTCGGCGAAGAACACCGAGCCGATCGCCGCGATGCCGACTGCCGTGCCGAGCCGCTGTCCCGTCTGGAGCACCCCGCCGGCGGTGCCGGCCATCGCGACCGGCACCTCCGACAGGGTCAGCGTCTGGTTGGGGGAGATCACCAGGCCGCTGCCCAGGCCGGCGAGGAGCAGCGGCAGCGCGATGGCCCAGGCCACGTGCTCGCCGGGGACCAGCCGCACGGCGAGCGCCGTGACGCCCAGCGCGGCCGCGACCAGCAGCAGCCCCGCCACCACCAGCGGCCGGCCCAGCCGGGTGACGGTCCGGCCGCCCAGCGTGGCGGCCACGGCCGACCCCGCCGCGAAGGGGGTGGTCGCCAGCCCTGCCTCCAGTGCCGAGTAGCCCAGGCCGTTCTGCAGGTAGAGGGTGAGAATGAAGAAGATCGCGCTGAAGCCGGCGAAGTAGAGCGTGCCGAGCAGGGCGCCGAGCGCGTACGAGCGTCTGCGGAACAGGAACAGGTCGACGACCGGCTGGCGCCGCCGCCCGTACCGGCGCTCCCAGGCCACGAAGGCGGCGAGCACGACGAGCCCGGCGAACAGCGTCGGCCACCTTTCCGCGCCCTGCCACTGCTGCCCCTCGACGAACGGCAGGAGCACCAGCACGACGCCGAGGGCGAGCAGTAGCACGCCCACCGGATCCATGCTCTCCCGGGGACGCCTTTCGCGCGCCGGAGGCCGGATGTAGCGGTACGCCAGGACCACGGCCAGGATGCCGATCGGCACGTTGACGTAGAAGACGAGGCGCCAGGCGTCGGGGCCGCCGCCGAGTTGGATGAGCGCCCCGCCGAGCAGCGGGCCGATCGCGGTCGAGAAGCCGATGACGGTGCCCAGCAACCCGAACGCCCGGCCCCGTTCCGCTCCCCGGAAGAGTTGCTGGATCAATCCGCTGACCTGCGGATTCAACACCCCGCCGGCCATCCCCTGGATGAGTCTCGCGATGACCAGCAACCTCGGGTCCCCGGCCATCCCGGCCGCCGCGCTGGACAGGGTGAACAGGACGACACCGAGGACGAACACGTTGCGCCGGCCGTGCATGTCGCCGAACCGCCCCGCGGGGATCAGCGCCAGCCCGAAGGTGAGCGCGTACCCCGACACCACCCACTGCAGGTCGCTCTGCGGGGCGTTCAGCCCGCTGCGGATGGCCGGCAGCGCCACGTTGACGATGCTGACGTCCAGCAGGGTCATGAAGCCGGCGACGAGGCAGACGGTCAGCGCCTTCCAGCGGCGCGGGTCGGCCCCCTCCTGCTCCTGGAGGGCCGTCGCCTCGCCGCTCATCCGGCCGCGCGGTGCGGGGGCCCGGCCGCCCGGTTCGCCGGTCCTCTCCTCCCGCCGCGTTCCAGGTCTTCGGGCGGTACGGGTGACCGGCTGAGGATCAGCATGCCGCCCCCGTTCTCCGTCTTCGGCTTTCAGCAGCCGATACGTACCCCTTTCGGATGTTCAAATCACAGTCCGGGTCCCGGCGAGTCGCCGGAGCCCGGACTGTGGTTCACCTTCGGAGCCGGAAGCCGCCCGGTGCTACGGGCAGGTCACCTCGCCGCTCTGCAGCGGGACGTTCACCGCGCTCCAGGCGGCCTTGACCGCGTTGACCTCGACGCAGCTGCCCGGGAAGAGCGCCTTGGCGGCGGCCACGGTGGCCTTGCGCGCCTTGGGGTGCGTCCACGGCGAGGTCTTGCTGTTCAGCCCGGCCTGGAAGATCTGACCGGCCTTCTGGATGCCGATGCCGGTCAGGGGGGACGGACCCGAGCAGACGGGGCTGGCCGGCTTGCCCACCGGGTTGGTGCCCTCGGCGAGCAGGTAGAACCAGTGGTTCTGCGGGCCCGCTCCCGCGTGCACCTCGTAGTTGAAGGGGGAGGTGTAGCAGTTGGGGTCGCCGAGCGCGCCGGGGTTGTACATGTTGCGGATCTCACCCGAGCCGACCAGGTTGACCTCCTCGCCCACCAGGTAGTCCGGCGGGTCGAGGCTGGCGGGCTGGTTGGCGTAGTGCTCGGTCAGCGCGCCGAAGATGTCGCCGGTCGACTCGTTCATGCCGCCGGCCTCGGCGGTGTTGGTCACGGTGGCCCCGGAGTACTGGAAGACGGCGTGGCCGTACTCGTGGCCGACCACGTCCATCGGGGTGGCCTGCCGGTTGTTGGCCTGGTTGCGCCCGAAGTTGGTGTAGCTGCCGGTCCAGTAGGCGTTGACGGCGCTCAGGCCGACCCGGGCCGGGAACGCGCCGCCGGAGCCGTTGAACCCGTTGCGGCCCAGCCAGTTGCGGAGCATGTTCCACTCCGTCTGCGCCGCGTACAGGGCGTCGACGCAGGCGGTCTCCAGGTTGGTGCCCGAGCCGGTGCCCCAGGCGTCGTCGGTCCCGGTGTAGGCGGTGCCGCCCTGCCCGCCGCAGCGCAGGCCGGGACGGGTGGTGTCGGTCATCGAGTACGAACTGCCGGAGCCGGAGGTCTGGATGGTCACCGGGTTGCCGTTGTAGTAGCTGTTGCCGGTCCCGGCGCGGACCTCGTCGTAGGAGTCGACGATCGACCCGTCGAGGGCGTCCACGAAGACGTGCAGGACGCTCGGGGTCTCGCCGTTGGCGCCGGTGACGACCACCTCCCAGGCCAGCCTGGGTGTGGTGGTGGCGGCGTGCACGAGCAGCCGGGGGGTGCTCACGCTCTCCACGGCGGACACCTGCGCGCGGGCGGTGGCGGTCGCCGCGGCGGCGTCCACCTTGCTCGTGACGTCGACCGTGATCCTGGACTGCTGGCCCGAGCTCACCGACCCGACCAGCTCTCCGGCCCGGTCGGTGGAGACGATCACTTCACCGCCGAACACCGGCAGACCCCGGTAGGTGCGCGCGTAGGTCAGGTACTGCAGACCCTGGGCGCCGGAGATGTTGGCGATCAGGGTGAACTTCTCGTTCTGCCCCTTGAGGAGGGCTTCCGACCTCATCGCGATGGTGGCGTTGGCCGTGGTCACGGCGCGGTTGCGCGCCTCCGCGTCCGGCGGTGAGTACGGCGGAGGGTCGGCGGAGACGGTGCGGGCGGTGATGTCCGCCGGTGCTGACGCGGCGCTCACCGCGGTGGGGGTGATCAGGGCGGTGACGGCCAGTACGGCCACGGCGCCCAGCTTGGTCTTCGGATTCACGGGGGGTGACTCCTCTCGGTGTCCCTGGGGGGGAAGAGGGATACAAGGAGCCCTAAGGGTCGGGGCTACCCCAAAGCTGACACCGAGCGAGGCAGACGAATACCTCACAAAATCCCATAACGCCGTGGTATGGGCGGCTTTCCGTACCGGGGGAGCCCCTGCCGTTACGGCTCACCGGTGCGGGTAAGGACGTCATGTTTTGGGGGTTCCTAGGCTGAATTGCCCTGATGTAGGGCGTTTTTTCGCCGGGCCGATCGGAGATCATCTAAGGTGGGCTTCGATCGTGTTGTTACGGGGTGTGCTTGTGAGGAGGCTCTGATGAGCGAGGAAATCACAGAGGTCGACACCGAGGTGTTGGCGCGAATCGACACCTCGATCCCACATTCGGCGCGGGTGTGGGACTACTGGCTTGGCGGTAAGGACAACTACGGTCCCGACCGCGCGGTCGGCGACGAGATCGTGAAGGTCATGCCGGATCTGCCGGTCAACGCGCGGGCCGAGCGGGAGTTCATCGGCCGGGTCGTGAGCCATCTGGCCGGTGAGGCGGGCATCGACCAGTTCCTGGACGTGGGCACCGGCATTCCGGCCGCGGACAACACCCACCAGGTCGCCCAGCGGGTCAACCCCAAGGCGCGGATCGTCTACGTCGACAACGACCCGATCGTGCTGGCCCACGCCAGGGCGTTGCTGCGCGGCACCCCCGATGGGGAGACCGCCTACATCGACGCCGACCTGCGCGATCCCGAGCCCATCCTGCGACAGGCCGCGCGGACGCTGGACCTCTCCCGGCCGGTCGCGCTGATGCTGATGGGCGTCCTGGAGTTCGTCCCCGATGGGGACCAGGCCCACAGCGCGGTGCGTACGCTGCTGGACGCGCTCCCCTCGGGCAGCTACCTGGCCATCGCGCACAGCGTGCACAGCCCGTCGATGGACGATGCCGCCGCCAAGTGGAACGCCAGCGCCGCCACCCCGCTCACCCTCCGCACCCGGCAGCAACTGGAGGAGTTCCTCGACGGGCTGGAGTTCCTGGAGCCCGGCGTGGTGTCGCTGCCCAAGTGGCGGCCCGAACCGCAGACCAGCTTCCGCGACCGCGACGTCTTCCAGTACGGCGGCGTGGGCCGCAAGCCGTAGGCACCTCGCCGTCCGCACGTCCTGACCCCACGTTCCGACCCGGAGTCCCGGATCGGCCCTGCCCCTCGCGGTGGACGGTGTGTCCGTCCTCGCGCCGCGGTTCACCTTGAATCCGCCGGGCACGGCGGGCCGTACGGAGAACGCCGCCTGGCACCCGAGTACCGTCGAAAGGCGACAGGCGCCTTGGGCCTGCCGGGCGGCAGGCCCTAGCATCCAGATGTGCAGAATGATGTTCTAAGGGCCGGGGTGGTCCCACGCGCCCTGCTGGCCGCCTTCTGGCTCTGTTCCGCGGTCCATCTGGTGCTGGTCGCCGCCGGCGAAGGCCCGATGAACTCGGTGACCAAGGCGCTGCTGATGCCGCTGCTCGCGGCCTGGGTGCTGGCGCGGCGGGGACCGCGCCTGCTGGTGGCGGCGCTCCTGCTCTCCTGGGGCGGTGACGTGGCCCTGGAGATCGACGGTCTCTTCCTCGCGGGCATGGCCCTGTTCGCCGGGGCGCACGTCTGTTACGTGACCTGGCTCGTCCGCGAGGGGGCGCTTCAGGTGCTGCGCCGCCGTCCGGCGATCCCGGTGGTCTACGGCGTCCTGTGGGCGGGCATGATCTTCGTCCTCTGGCCCGGTCTGGGCGACCTGCGCCTGCCGGTGGCCGTCTACTCGCTGCTGCTGACCGCCACCGCGGTGACCGCCGCCGGTCTCGGCCCGCGCATCGGGGCCGGAGGCGCCCTGTTCCTGCTCTCCGACGCGCTGATCGCGTTCGGCCTGGCGGACCTTCCCCGCCCGCCGATGACCGGCCTGGTGATCATGGCGACCTACGTCGCGGCCCAGTACCTCCTGGCCTCGGGCATCGTCGATCGCCTCCGTAGCTGAGGCGGTCACACCGCCGGCGGCGGATGTCCCCCTCCGCCGGAGGGGGACATCCGATCGGCCCGCTCCGGGGAGATCGTCACCGGCGGGGTGGCGAGCAGGTGCCGGGGCTCTCCGTGATCACCTTTTCATCTCCGACTCGGTGGCGAGCCTGATGTCGAACGTGACGTCCAGGTAGGGCCCGTCCATCCCGTACCGCTCGATCGAGGCCTGGTCCTCGCGCGGCTCGAAGGCGACGATGATCTCCGGCTTGACCGCGAAGGCGGCGTCGGAGTCCAGGTAGGGGTCGTCGTTGACGAACACGTGGGTGGTCAGCGTGTGATGCCCGGCCGCCTCGACGCGGATGTGAAGATGGCCGGGGCGCATGGGATGACGTCCCATGGCGCGGAGCATGTCGCCTGCCGGGCCGTCCATCGGTACGGGGTAGCTGGCGGGCTTCACGGTGCGGAACCAGTACTCGCCGTTCTCGTCGGCGGTGAACAGACCGCGCAGGTTGCCTTCGGGCTGCTCGGCGTCCTGGGTGTCGTAGTGGCCCTTGTCGTCGGCCTGCCACACGTCGAGGATCGCACCCGGCAGGCGGTTCCCGTGGCAGTCCTGCACGGTGCCATGGATCACGGCACTCTCGGCCCGGCCCCATTCGGGGCCCGCGGCGATGAGGTCGCCCAGCTCGCGCGGCGGGGCCACGGAGTGGAAGGGGCCCTCCACCGAGCTCGGCGTCATGTCGGCCGGTCCCTGGTTGTTCACGTCATCGACGAGCGTGGTCAGTCCCAGCATGTCCGAGAGCAGGACGAACTCCTGCCGGGTGGGCGTGCAGAACGAGCCGGTACGCGCGAGGAAGGCGAGTCCCGCCTCCCACTCGGCCGCCGTCGGCCGCACGTCCTCGACGAAGCCGTGCAGGTGACGGATGAGGCTCTCCATGACGGTCATCAATCGGGTGTCCGCCCCCTGGAGCTGGCCGACGACCTGCTCGGTCACGGGGTGGCTGCCGGCCGGGCCGTGCCCGGCGCTCACGGTCTCACTCATGCCCAGTCCTCTGCGCTCGCTGTGTTGATCACTGGAGTACGGGCGCCGCTCGACTTCCCGACCTCCACCTCGACCACGTCGCCGTCGTGCAGCAGCCACGGGGGTGTACGCGCGTAGCCGATCCCGGACGGGGGTCCGGTGGCGATGATGTCGCCGGGCCGGAGCGTGAACACGCGGCTGTTGAACGAGAGAGTCGTCCCTGCTGAGAAGATCATCTTATTGGTCGGGGAGACCGAGGGTATCCGGCTCGTCAAGGAGCCGGGAGAGGCGGGTCACTCCGCGGAGTTCTTCGGCCTGGACGGCGCCGGTGAGCAGGGCCGGACCGCGCCGGCCGGGCGGCTCGACGTCCTGGTCAACGATGCCGGCACCGGCCTGGGGGAGAGCGAACCCGGGGTGCTGCTCGCCCTGGCCGGGGTGAACGAGATCTCGTGCGTGATCGTGGGGCACGACCGTCGCGCCCGGGCCTCCCGTCCGAGGGGGACCGGCGTGCCGCACGAGGCACGCAGGGGGATGCGGCTCGCCGAGGACCCCGGCCTGCCAGTGGTCATGGTGATCGACACGCCGGGCGCGGCCGGCGCGGCACGTGTTGTCAGGCGCGCTCGGGCCGATCCGTGGCCCGAGGATGCGCCGGGCTCAGGTCACCGGTGGCATCAGGTCGTTTCAATCGCCTCCATGACCGCTCCCTCCTCGGTGCGGACCTGAAGGGTGATCTCCGGCGGCAGCCGCAGCGAGTTGTGCACGGCGCTGTGCTCGACGACGGTGGTGAACGATTCCCGAAGTCCTTCGGGAAGGCCGGGAGCGTCGACGACCAGATCGATTCGGGCGACCCGTGCCGGACGCAGTCCCAGATCGTAGTGGGCGGTCACGGTGACGCCGGCGGGCAGCTCACATCGGTGAAGGTAGTGTTCGGCGCGATGGGCGACGCAGGCCGCGAGACTCCCGACGAACAGCTCGACCGGGACGGGACCGGTGTCGCCTCCGCCGAAGTCCGTGGGCTGGTCGACACGGATGGTGTGGCGGCGTATCTGCACGTCAAAGCGGCCGCCGCCGTGCCAGGTGATCTTCATCGTGCCGTTCCGGTTCTGCTTCATGGGTGACTCCACGGGTGTGTTCAGGTTCTGTAGGTGGAGCACGTGGATCTCATCGCCATGGGATGGCCCCTGCGCGTCGACAGGGGAAGGGCGCGCACCGTCCGCGGATCGTGGCCGAGGCGGACGGTGCGGTCATGCCGATCCCGGTGGCCCGGGGCGAGGGGCCGTCACCATGAGGTGGGCCCGCCGACCTGGGCGATGTCCTCCGCGGTGACGGTGCGCAACCTTTCCGCCAGGTCGGCCAGCGCGCGGGCGACCGCGAGCTCGTCGCCGATCTCGGGGACCGACTGGTCGACCGGATTGCGACGCGCGTGACCGATCCCGGTCAGGTGGGTGTCGTCCTTGGTGGTCAGGAGTGCCCGGGCGGAGGTGTCATCGCCCTCTTCGGTGATGTAGATCTGCACGGTCCATTGCTTGGCTTCCATGAAAGGAACCTCCGATCGAACGGGTGTTCGCGGTGTCGTGCTCCCGAGTGTGCGGCGGGCCCGATCAGGTGCCGATCGCCCGGGATGGCCGGGCGGTCGCGCGGGTCATCCGACGGGTGTCGCGATCTCGGTGGTCATCGGGGTCCAGCGGTTCGCGAGCCGCTGGGCGAGAGCGGGCATGGTGGTGTACTCCAGCTCCGACAGTGGCAGCCGGTGCGGTTCGAACGGGCCGTGGCGGCGGAGGTAGTCCATGATCTCGCCGGCCTGGGCCCGTGCGCCGTCGAAGGCCGGATCGTCGAACATGTCGCGCGGGCCGATCAGCTTCCCGTCGTGGATCTGGAATCCCAGCGCGACCACGCGCGGCGGGCCGTCGAACCGGGACGGGTGCGCCTGCTGGACCGGGACCGGCAGGAACGGTGCGTGGTGCGAGCCGCGCATGCACCCTGCGACCGTGTACGGAAAGGCGAAGGGCTCCAGCGCCTCGCCGACCGCGGGCAGTCCGGACTGGCAGCGGACGATCATCACCGGGTCGTCCTTGCCGACGTACTTGCCGGCGATCAGGGACAGTCGCTGGGTGCTGGTCGCGGCCGCGGTCTCGCCCAGGGTCTTGGAACGGACACTGTGGATCACGTAACGGGCCGGGGCGCCGATGTACATCAGCATGTCGTACAGGTCGGCCGGGCAGTCGAAGACGATGCGCTTCTCCTCGTACAGGTCGTAGACCTCGAAGCCGAAGCCGTCGTGCATCTTTCCGTCGATGACCAGGCCCGCGGTGTTGAACGGGTCGGCGAACATCTTGTACAGCGGCAGGTTCCACGCGCCCGGCTCGGTCTTGTCGGCCAGGAAGCACAGCACCGGCTCCGACGGGCGCTCCTCGAACTCCAGTTCGGCATATCCGGGACCCATGCCCCGCAGGTTGCCGGAGAAGGCGTCCGACAGCAGGTCCTGGCCGGCGCCGTACAGGCCGAGTCCCTTGGCGATGTGGGTGGTGGCCTGGAAGGTGTCCCAGGCGAAGGAGTGGATGAGCCCCGCGTCGGCGCCGTAGGTGTGGGTCATGATGAGCGAGATGTCGTCGCCGCAGCTGGCGACCTGACCGTCGATGAGCAGTCCCGAGGCGGTCGCCCGGTCGATCTCGCGGCGGGCCTCGGCCATCATGTTCGGGTGCACCGCGGAGTGGCCGACGAACCCCCCGGTGTCGGCCTTGATGACACTCAAAGTGATCATGATGATCCCCCCGTGGGTTGTCCTGCTTCCACGTTGGTCAGGGGCCTTGTATATGGATAGGGCAGAAGGCCCCGGCCGGGCGGGACTTCCGTACCTGCTTGTGAGCGTGCTCTGGCGGCCCACGTCTTACGACATGGGCGCTCGCCTCAACGCTGGCTCCACGAGTGCCCGAGGTCTCCTCGCGGCTCCGGGTGACGTGACCGTGAGCACGATCAACACTCCAGGAAAGCAAAACCCTTGCCGACTATGACAAAGCTACGGATTAACCGCATCACTACCCTGAGTATATCAAATTATGACAGAAAGTACTCACGGCCGACCGGTGGGCGGAGGATCGCTGCGATCCGCGGGTCATGAGCGGACCCGCGTCATGTCGAGCGGGTCCGCCCGATCCGTCAGGACTTCTTCCGGGGCGTGGACTCGATCTGGATGTGCTTTTCCTGCTGTTTGGTGTCAGCGAGTTTGACGCTGACCTCCAGAACCCCCTTGTCGTAGGAAGCCTTGACGTCGTTCTCGTCCACGTCACTGGGCAGCGTGATCGACCGGGTGAAGGAGCCGTAGCGGAACTCCGTCCGCTGCTGGTCCCGCTGCTCGTCACGCCGCTCGGCGTGGATGGTCAGGAGGCCGTTGGACAGGGTGATGTCGACATCCTTGTCGGGGTCGATTCCCGGCAACTCGGCCCGCAGCACGTAGCGATCGTCCTTGACGTAGTCCTCGAACTTGATGGGGTGCACCGCCGTCGACTGCATGGCGGAGAGGGGCATGTCCAACCAGTTGAACAGCTCGGGGACGAGGCCTCGCCGCTCGCGGATCATCGGCATGCTCATGGTGTCCTCCTTGTCTACTGGGGTCTTCCCATACCTCCATCACACCACCGGGCAGGACTCGGGGGTAACAGCCAGAGGTCCCTAACACGTAGGTCTTTTGGCCGCCGTGCCCGACGCCGGAAAGCCGCCGACGTCGTTCGAACCGTGCATGGCCCTGTTCGGACTCACCAGCGCCGCGCTGTCCCCGTTGCGAGCCGGACTGATCGACCGCTATGGACCTCGCCGGGCGCTGCCACCGAAGTCCCCGGCCCTGCTGTCGGTGGCCACGGCGCTGGGACGGTCGCGGCGGCCCGCGGGGCTACCGGCCGGAGGTCTCCTCTCCGGTCCGGGGCGGGCGTGGTGCCCGAGGGGTCAGGCCGGTCCTGACCGGAAACCTCGGCCGGCATCGCCGGTAGGCGGTCAGGGGCGGGGCCAGGGACGGCCGGTGAGACGTTCGATATCGGTGTTGAACCGTTTGAGGCAGGCGGCGAAGGTGGCGACCTCCTCGGGCGTCCAGTCGCCCAGTAACTTCTCCATGCTGCGGACGGTCTCGTCGCGCTGGTGCTGGAGGCGGCGCTCGCCTTCGGCGCTGATGCGGAACTTGCGGGCGATTCCCCCGTCGGGGTCGGGGATGCGTTCGACCAGCCCGGCGCGGAGCATGGCCGAGGTCTGCCGGTTGAGGGTGGAGGGGTCCAGGCCGAACGCCTCGCTGAGCTGCCCGATGGACATCGGGCCGACGATCTGGATGCGGCTGAGCAGGACGTAGGCGCTGCGGTCCAGATGGTCGCCCTCGCGTTCGGCGCTGGACAGGGTCAGGTGGTAGTACCGCCCGAGCAGCATGGTCTCGTACTCGATCGAGTGTGTGGGCTTCTCCATGCTGGTCCCTCTCCAGACTTCCCCGCGTCCTGCTTCGCCGTACGGGTGCGCATCGGCAATCACTGTGTATCACCCCCATGTTATGCATTAAGCACATTATGTGTATCGTACACATCGCCTTATTCGTCCAGACAAGGGAGATCCACGTGGACGACTCCACGTCCACCACCCGCCCCGGCGGGATCGTCGGTGTGCTGGCGGTGGCCGGTATCGTCGCCTCACTCATGCAGACCCTGGTGGTGCCGCTGATCGGCGAGCTGCCACGCATGTTGCACACCAACGCGGCCAACGCCTCCTGGGTGATCACCATCACGCTGCTGGTGGGGGCGGTGGCCGTCCCGGTGATCGGGCGGCTCGGCGACCTGTACGGCAAGCGCCGCATGATGCTGGCCTGCTCGGTGCCGATCATCGCGGGCTGCGTGACCTGCGCGCTGGCCGACTCGGTGACCCAGATGATCATCGGGCGAGGTCTGCAGGGCATGGGCATGGGCATGATCCCGCTGGGCATCAGCGCGCTGCGGGACCTGCTGCCGTCCGAGCGGGTGGGCCCCGCGATCGCGCTGATGAGCTCGTCCATGGGCATCGGCGGAGCGCTCGGGATGCCGGTCGCGGCGGCGGTCGCCGAGTACGCGAGCTGGCGCGTACTGTTCTGGGGCGCGGCCGCGCTGAGCGTGCTGGTCGCCGGCCTGATCTGGCTGCTGGTGCCCGCCACGCCCGCCCGGACCACGGGACGCCTCGACGTCGTCGGCGCGCTCGGCCTGGGCATTGGCCTGGTCTGCCTGCTGCTGGGGGTTTCCAAGGGCGCGGACTGGGGCTGGGCGAGCGGAACCACCCTCGGGCTGTTCGCCGTCGCGCTGGTCGTCTTCGTGGTGTGGGGCTGGTGGGAACTGCGAGCCGGTGATCCACTGGTCGACCTGCGCGTCACCGCCCGGCGCCCGGTACTGCTGACCAACGTGGCCTCGATCGTGGTCGGATTCGCGATGTACGCCCAGGCGCTGATCGTGATCCAGATCCTGCAACTGCCCGAGGCCACCGGGTACGGCCTGGGCCAGTCGATGCTGGCCGCCGGCCTGTGGACGGCTCCGTCGGGCCTGATGATGATGGTGGTCTCGCCGCTGGGCGCACGGCTGTCGGCCGCTCGCGGCCCCAAGGTCACCCTGGTCACCGGCAGCCTGGTGATGGCGCTCGGGTACGGCTCCTCGATGGCCCTGCTCGGGACGACGTGGGGCCTGCTGGTCGTCACCTGCCTCTGCAGCATAGGCGTCGGGCTGGCCTACGGCGCGATGCCCGCCCTGATCATGGGCGCGGTTCCCCGGTCGGAAACCGCCGCGGCCAACAGCTTCAACTCACTGATGCGCTCCATCGGCACCTCGGTGTCAGCCGCGGTGATCGGTGTCGTCCTCACCCAGATGACCATGCGACTGGGCGGGCACACCCTGCCGTCCGAGAGCGGCTTCCGCACCGGTCTGCTGATCGGCTGCGGCGTCGCACTCGTCGCCGCGGCGATCGCCTCCGCGATCCCGGCGCGCCGGGCCGACTCCTCGGCCGAGGACGCCGTCACCGCCGAACCGGCGACCGTGTCCTGACGCCTCCACCGAGGATTCCGCCGTTCCGGCCTCGAACGCGCGGGTCGCCTTGAACGCCCGGATTCGCCGACCGGCGGCGCCCAGGGGTCCGGCCGGATGAGCCGACGTGCCTGGTCAGGACGTTCCTGTCAGCGGTGAGAAAAGCCTGTTGCGGACATGGTCAAGAAACTGCGAAGATCATCGCGATTTGTCATGCCTTTTGTAAGGACTACGGGTGCCCAAAAAGCCATCGAGCGAATCGGGAGTCCGAGGCCACACCTTGGCGCTCTCGACCCTGCTTGCTTTCGTCATGCTCCTCACGTTCGCGCCGCCGGCGAGCGCCAACGCGTTCGGATGGTCGTATCTGCATCCGTCAGGGTGCTGCGCGCAGGCCGACAACAAGGACCATTACTACAACTACTCGTCGTTGACCTCGTACATGAAGGTCGCGGGTAACTACGCCATGATCAAGTTGGACTCCCAGACCGACATGGCCACGCACTACGACTCCACCCCTGACAAGCACACCGATGTGGAGATGTTCGACCAGTACTACGACGACTACTGGGGCCTCGACTGGGACGGGTCGAGCACCGGAAAGAACATCTACGCCCACGCCAAGTGCGTGCGGATAATCAGCCCGGGGCTCATCAACGGCTGGTGGAAGTGCGACCAGTACGAGATCCGCTTCGATCTGGCCGACATGAGCCGCTTCTCGGAGAACGAGCGTAAGAAGACGGCCTGCCACGAGGTCGGGCACACCACCGGGCTCGACCACTCCTCCCAGAGCGACTCTTGCATGAAGTCAGGCCGCTCCACCGTGCGCACCTACACCTCGCACGACGTCGCGCACATCAACGGCCGATTCTGAGGACGGAACACATGCCGAAGACGCTCCGATCCCGCACCGCGGGAGTGAGCCTCACCCTGGTCACCGCCCTGGGCCTGCTGGCCGCCGTCGGTGTGGCCGCAGCCCGGTCCAACGACCCCGCTCCTCCGTTCTGGTCCCTGATGCGCTCCAACGTGGGAGAGTCGACGGGCGAGTACCTCTACGACTCGCTGGACGACCTGACGCCGGGTGCGCCGGCCTCCGGTGCCTTCGCCCCCGCGGCGGCAATGCTGGAGGGCACCATCGTCGGCATCGAGCCGGGGATCGCCTTCGGCTCCGACGACGGCGCGGGCACCGCGCCCATCGTCGGCTACGACGATCCCGACGCGGCGGTCCGCTACGCCAGCCTCGTCGTCAGGGTGGACCGTACGCTGTCCGGACAGCTCGGCCTCGGAGTGCAGAACGGTCAGATCCGGCTGCAGGTCGAGCAGCCCAATCACACCCCCCTGGACATCCTGCGTGCTTCCATCGGCAGCGCGGGGCACGGGCTGTTCTACGTGCACAACGCCCTGGAGCGCAGCCAGGCCGAGGGACGGACCGTGCCTCAGGCGCTGGCCGGCTACCTGGCCTCGGTGCACCTGCCGATCGGCGAGGGTGTGTTCGTCGAGCAGGCGCCGGGTGAGCCGGTCATCGCACCGCTCATGGACAACCCGGAGCGGGTGGACCAGATCCTCAACGGCGGTCCGCCGCCCGTGGAGGAGGAACCCGAGCTGGAGACCCCCAGGCCGCCCAAGCCCTCGGACTTCCCGCACGGTGAGGATCCCGGCCAGACGCCGACGACCACTCCAGTCCCGGATCCCACGGACGACCCCGACGCCTCGGTGGTGGACGTCCCCGACCCGGTCACGACGGACACTCCCGGCCACCCGGAGAGCGAGCCCGAGGTCGACACACCGACCCTGGACCGGCTGCTGAACCGCGCGGTGAGCGCGGCCTGAGTGACCGGCACCAACACCGCGCCGGCCACCTGCCGACCCGGCCACTTCGATGAGGTACGGCCCCGCCCCGGTGAACCGGGGCGGGGTCTCATCTCGATCCTTGACCTGTGTCCTCGGATCGCCCCGGCGGTTCAACAGCGTGATGGTCCGGCCTGCAACCAGGTCTGATTCCCGCCAGCGTACCGACCGTTCAGGGCCGAGCATTGATCCATGAGCACCTTCCGTACTTTCGCCATCGATGCCGAGGTCGTCACCGAGTTGCGGGTCCGTGACGACGCCGGGCGCTTGCCCCGCCCGGTCACCGACGCGGAGGGAGGCTCCCCGCTGCGCTGCTGCCTGCGCCACAGTCTCCCCGGTGAGGAGCTCGCCCTGCTCTCGTACGCGCCGCTGCGCCGGTGGGCGGCGCGGACCGGTGGCGACCCCGGCCCGTACGAGGAGGTGGGGCCGGTCTTCGTGCACGCCGAGTCGTGCGAGGGGCCCGAGGGGACGGGCTTCCCGGCCGGTATGGGGGGTGAGCGGCGGGTCTTCCGCGCCTACGACGCCAAGGGCGGCATCCTGGGCGGACGGCTGGTGGAGCACCACATCAGCGGTGACGCCATCGCGTCGGAGGCCATCCTGGCCGAACAGTTCGCCGACCCCGAGGTGGAGCTGGTACATGTACGGGCCGTGGAGTACGGCTGCTTCATGTTCGAGGTGCGCCGCGCCTGACCCCGGCCCCCCGGGATCGCGCGCCCTTCGGCATGACCGGCAGGCCGGCCGGGCGGAGGACCGCCCCGCTCGGCCGGTCAGCGGAAGGCGGAGTGGCCGGTGACCGCCCGGCCGAGGGTGAGGGCGTGGATCTCCTCGGTGCCCTCGTAGGTGGCGACGCTCTCCAGGTTGACCATGTGGCGCATCACCGGGTATTCGAGGGTGATCCCGTTGGCCCCGTGCACGCCGCGCGCGACGGCGGCCACCCGCTGGGCGGCGCGCACGTTGGCGAGCTTGCCGAAGCTGATGTGGGAGTGGTGGGCCCGCCCCTCGTCCTTGAGGCGGCCGATCCGCAGGGCCGTCAGGTTCGCCTGGTTGACGTCCACCAGCATGTCGGCGATCTTCCGCTGGGTGAGCTGGAAGGCGGTGATCGGCCGGCCGAACTGGGTGCGGGTCCGCGCGTAGTCGAGCGCCGCCTCGAAGCAGTCGCGGGCCGCTCCCGCGGCTCCCCACACGATGCCGAAGCGCGCCTCGGACAGGCACGACAGCGGAGCCTTGACGCCCTCGGCGAGGGGGAGCGCCGCCTCGTGCGGGAGCCGTACCCCGTCGAGGACGAGCTCGGAGGTGATCGAGGCGCGCAGCGAGATCTTCCCGTGCAGTGTGGTGGCGGAGAAACCCGCGGTGCCGCGGGGGACGAGGAAGCCGCGGATGCCGTCCTCGGCCCGCGCCCACACGACGGCGACGTCGGCGACCGACCCGTTGGTGATCCACATTTTGGTGCCGTCGAGGACCCAGTCCATCCCGTCCCTGTGGGCCCGGGTACGCATCGAGCCCGGGTCGCTGCCCGAGTCGGGCTCGGTCAGGCCGAAGCAGCCGATGGCCTCACCGGCCGCCAGGCGCGGCAGCCACTCCCGCTTCTGCTCCTCGGAGCCGAACCGGTGGATCGCCGTCATCGCCAGCGAGCCCTGGACGGACACCAGGCTGCGCAGCCCGCTGTCAACGGCCTCCAATTCGCGGCAGGCCAGCCCGTAGCTCACCGCGTTGGTGCCCGCGCAACCGTAGCCCTCCAGGTGCATGCCCAGCACGCCCAGCGTGCCCAGGCCCCTGGCCACCGCGTGCGGGTCGGGGATGGTGCCCGCCTCGAACCAGCCGGCGACGTGCGGCCGGAGTTCGGCGTGGCAGTAGTCGCGCACGGCGTCGCGGATCGCTCGCTCCTCGTCGTTCAGGTCGCGGTCGACTTCCAGGAAATCATGCGGGTTCAACAGGGGGCCTCGCTGACTGGACGGCTTGATGGATGACGCCCGCCTGCCGGAGGAAGGCGATGTGGTCGTCGGTGATGCCGAGTTCGGCCAGCAGTTCGCGGGTGTGCTGGCCAAGAAGCGGCGGGGGAGCGATGTCGCGGTCGGCGGAGACGCTCTCCAGGGTGAATCCGGTGCGGATGAGCTCCAGCGGTCCGGCGGTCGGGTGCTGGAGCCGCAGGGTCACGTCGCCGGCCGTGCGGATCGCGTCCAGGACGCCCCGGATCTTGCCGCAGGGAACTCCGGCCACCTCGAGCCGCGCGATCCACTCGTCCACCGGGCGGGGCGCGAAGACGGCGCCGAGTTCGGCGACCAGCGCGTCGCGGTCGCGGACGCGGCCGTCGTTGGTGCGGAAACGGGCATCGCCCCTCAGGTCGTCGCGTCCGATCGCCGTGCACAGCGCGCGGAACAGCCGGTCGTTGCCCGCGGCGACCACGAAGCGGCCGTCGGCCGCCTCGAACGTCTGGTAAGGCACCACCGTCGGGTGCGCGTTGCCGTAGGCGAGCGCCTCCTCACCTGAGACCAGCGCGCTCTGCGCCACGTTGACCAGACCGGACAGCGCCGATCCCAGGAGCGACACCTCAACCCGCTCGCCCTGTCCCCGGGTCGCCTGGCGGTGCAGGGCGCCCAGGATCGCGACGGCCGCGTTGAGCCCGGCGAGCACGTCGGTGATCGCGATCCCGACCTTGCTCGGGGGCTCGCCGGTGATGTGCATGTAGCCGCTCTCGGCCTGGATCGTCGCGTCGAACCCCGGCCGGTCGCCGCCGGGGAACCCGATGATCGAGCAGTACACGACGCCCGGGTTCGTCTGCCGTACCGCCTCGTATCCGATGCCCAGGCGCTCGGCGACCCCGGGGCGGAAGTTCTCGATGACCACGTCCGCCTCGGCGCACAGCCGCTGGGCGACCTCACGGCCGGCGGGATGCTTGATGTCGAGTGCGAGGCTCCGCTTGCCGCGGTTCACCGCGAGATAGTAGGCGGCCTCGCCGCCCGCGTACGGCGGGCCCCAGGCCCGGGTGTCGTCGCCGTGCTCCGGATGCTCAACCTTGATCACCTCCGCGCCGAGCTCGGCGAGGATCATGGTGGCGTACGGTCCGGCCAGGACCCGGGAGAAGTCGGCGATCCGGATCCCATCGAGCGGACCCGTCATCGTCCCTCCCTCCGGGGGCGGGACGGGGGCGGCTGGACTCATGACCCGAACCGCCGGGCCGCGTCCACCGCGTCGAGCCAGCGGCGGTACCCCTCCGGAGAGATCTCGCGGGGCTCGAAGACCCGGCCGCCGCCTCTCACCTCGGAGATCTCGGCCGGGTCGCGCCACACCCCGCTCGCCAGGCCGGCCAGGAAGGCGGCGCCCAGGCCGGTGGCCTCGGTCGTGTCCGGCCGTACCACCGGCCGCCCCAGGAGATCGGCCTGGATCTGGCAGAGCAGGTCGTTGGACGCGGCTCCGCCGTCCACCGCCAGGTGGGAGACGGGGATGCCCGCCGCGCCGCTGACGGCCTCCACGACGTCGCGGATCTGGTAGGCGATGCCGTCGAGGACGGCACGGGCGAGATGGGCTCCGGTGGTGCCCCGGGTGATGCCCAGCAGGGCGCCCCTGGCCCGCGGATCCCAGTGCGGCGTGCCGATGCCGGTGAGCGCGGGGACGAAGATCAGTCCGTCGCTGTCGGGCACGGACCCGGCCAGCCGCTCGCTCTCGGCGGAGTCACTGATCACGCCCAGCCCGTCACGCAGCCACTGCACCGCGGCTCCGGTGACGAACACCGATCCCTCCACGGCGTACTGGACCGGCTCGCCGGCGAGTTGCCAGGCGACGGTGGACAGCAGTCCCGCGTCGGCGGGGGCGATCTGGTCACCGGTGTTGACCAGCAGGAAGCTGCCCGTGCCGTAGGTGCACTTCATCGCGCCGGGAGTGAACGCGGCGTGACCGAACAGCGCGGCCTGCTGGTCTCCCGCCACTCCGCTGATCGGCAGGTCCAGCCCGAGAAAGTGGTCGGGCGCGGTGCGGCCGACGGGCGCGCTCGAAGGGACGATCTCCGGCAGTGCGGCCGGTGGCACGTCGAAGAGCTCAGTCAGCTCCGCGGACCAGCCGGCCGTGGCGAGATCGAACAGCAGGGTACGGGAGGCGTTGGACGGATCCGTGGCGTGCAGCCGGCCGCCGGTGAGCCGGGCCAGCAGATAGGAGTCGACGGTGCCGATCGCGGTGCGGCCCTCCCGCACACCGGCCCAGACCTCCGGGAGGTTCCCGCGCAGCCAGGCCAGTTTGGTGGCGGAGAAGTAGGGGTCCAGCGGGAGCCCGGTGAGTTCGCGGATCCGCGGCTCGTGCTCCCTGAGCCGGTCGCACTCCCCGGCGGAGCGGCGATCCTGCCAGACGATCGCCCGGGTCGCCGGCCGCAGGGTCGCGCGATCCCACAGCACGACGGTCTCGCGCTGGTTGGTCAGCCCGACACAGGAGACCGGCACGGCCGCCGAGGCGAGCGCGTCCGAGCAGGCCCGCAGCGTGGCGGCCCAGATCTCGTCGGGGTCGTGCTCGACGAGGCCGGGCGCGGGGAAGTGCTGCGGGAACTCCTGGTGGCCGCGGCCCAGGACACGCCCGTCCTGCGCGATCACGAGTGAGGTGACACCGGTGGTCCCGGCGTCGATGGCCAGAACGCTCATGCGGCACCGCTCCATCGGCCGGCGAGGTCGGCGAGCAGGGGGACGAGCTCGGCGTCGGCGGAGGTGTCCAGCGCCGAGCGCGTCACCTCGGCCGCGTGCGTGTAGCTCCCGGCCTGCTCGACGGCCCAGCTCGCGCTACGGCCCAGCGCGCCGGCCAGCAGACGGGCCACGTGGGGTGCGGCGCCCACGCCTCCGTCGGCGGTCTCCAGCCCGGCCCGGCTGCGGCGGCGCAGTACGTCGTCCACGGTCATCGCGGCCTCGTGCCGTGCGGCGTACAGGACCTCGGCCGCCAGCAGTGAGGGCGTGCCCGGTACGGGTTCCAGCAGCTCCGGGTCTCGGCGGCCCATGACCAGCAGGGCCGGATAGTCGGCGCCGTAACGGCGCGCCAGCCGTTCCACCACCGTCACGGGGAGCCCTGCGGCCACGGCGGCGGAGTCGCGGCGCGCCCAGGCCTGGGCGTAGCCGTTGGAGCCGACCAGCCCGAGGTGCTCGGTTACCGACGGGCGGACCTTCGGCAGGCCGCGCACCACCGCGTCGACCGCGTCCTTGGCCATGATCCGGTAGGTGGTCAGCTTGCCGCCGACGACGACCACGACGCCGGGCGCGACCTCCTTCACCACGTGCTCGCGGCTGATGGCCGTGGTGGAGTTCCGGTCGGGCTGGTCCACCAGGGGACGCAGACCGGCGTACACACCGAGCACGTCGTCCTTGGTCAGCGGATCGCTCAGCCACTGGTTGACCTGGTCGAGCAGGTAGCGAACGTCGGCGCCGGTGGGGAGCACCGGCCCGGGGCCGATCTCCCACGGGGTGTCCGTGGTGCCGACGAGCACCACGTCCCCGGTCGGGATGAGGAACAGCACGGAGTGGGGTGTGCGGGCGATCAGCGCGCTGTCGAGCCTCAGCCGCTCGCGTGACACGACCAGGTGCACCCCCTTGGAGGCGCGGACCCCCACCTGCTGGTCGCCGAGCATCTGCTGGGTGAGCCCCGACCAGGGGCCGGTGGCCAGCACCACGCGGCGTGCGCGGACGGTGAACTCCGTACCGGTGAGCAGGTCCTCGCAGGTGGCCACCGTGTGGTCGGAGCGGGAGGCCAGGGCGTTGACCCGGACCCGGGTCAGCACAGTGGCCCCCTCCCGCGCGGCCGTACGGGCGAGCGTGGTGACCAGGCGGGCGTCGTCCACGTGGCCGTCGTCGTAGGCCAGCGCGCCCACGGCGGCGTCACGGCGCAACTGCGGCGCCTCGCGGAGCAGGGCGCGATGGGTCAGGTGCCGGTGCCGGCGGAATCCGTGCCGGTCGCCGATCCCGGCGAGCGCGTCGTAGAGGGTCAGCCCGGCGCCCACGTAGCCGCGTTCCCACACCCGGTGGGTCAGCGGATAGAGAAAGGACATCCGCTGGACGAGGTGTGGCGCCAGGTCCTGCAGCAGGCCGCGCTCGTGCAGCGCCTCCCGGACCAGCCCGAACTCCATCTGCTCCAGGTAGCGTACGCCGCCGTGGAGCAGGCGGCTGGAGTTGCTCGAGGTTCCCGACGCGAGGTCGCCGCCCTCCAGCAGGGCCGTGGTCAGCCCGCGCGAGGCCGCGTCCAGTGCCGCGCCCGCGCCGGTCGCGCCGCCGCCGACCACCAGGACGTCCAGCAGGCCGCCGGTCACCTCGGCCAGGTCACAGTCACGGCGCAGCGGGTCGAGGCGGTCGCCCGCTCCGAAGGGCAGACCGGCCGCGAACGGTTCACGCTCTCGCTCAGAGATCATCATGTTCTGCTCCATTACCAGCGTCGCTGTACTTCCTCGGCCCAGCCGTACAGGTCGTCGACCTTGACCACGGTCCCGTCGTCGGCGACGACGGTGCCGCGGTAGTGACCGAAGGCCTGGTCCTCCCGGCTGCGCATGTAGCGGAGCCGGGTGACATCGGAGGACCGGACGTACTCGGGGACGAACTCCAGGTCGACCCGCTCGCCGGTGATCCGCCAGGGGGCCATCCAGTCGGCGGTGTCGTAGCGCCAGACCAGCTCCTCGCTGATCTTGTGCAGCCTTCCGTCCAGGAGGATCCCGTTCTCGACGCTGCCGGTGCCGTCGGTCCACTTACCGCCGATCTGCACGCCGATCTCGTGGCCGCCGGAGCGCCCGGACGCCGCGCCCCAGTTCCACAGCACGTTGCCGGGCCACCGGCCACGCCCGTGGTCCAGGGTGGCGAGGGTGTCCTCGGCGGACAGGTTGATGCGGCGGCCGTTCACGACCAGCGTGCCCTCGGCGGGGCGTCCGAGATCCTTGACGGTGTACTGGAAGCGGCGGGAGGACCACGGCACGACCACGCCCAGGCTGTCACGGCCCTCGACGCGGTGCACGAGCAGGTCGGCGTCGAACTCGGGGGACCTCACCCGTAGCCGGGTGCCCACGGCCGCCTCGTCCACGGCGATCTTGACCGGGCCCTTCGCGATCCTGACGCTGCCCTCGCCGCTCCGCTCGGAGAATCCGGTGCCCTGGCTCGGCACGAGCAGGCTCCGGCTGAACACGTCCTTCTTCGTGGTGCGGTCCAGGTACCAGACGGACTCACCGGCCAGATAGTCCAGGCTGGAGGCGCTGAAGGAGAAGATGTGCTCGGGACTGGTCAGGCACCAGTAGTCCCAGCGCATCGTACGGCCCCAGCCCCGGATGTTGGACCGGTGCAGCGGGGTACGGCTCCAGCCGACCGCGTCCGGGTTGAGGCGCCCATCCGGACGGCAGAGGTCGACCCGCTCGGTGATCTCGCGCTCGACGATCCGGCGGGAGGTCTCCTTGGTCATCGGCCCAGTCCCACGTTGACGTACTTGTACTCCACGAAATCCTCCACTCCGTGACGGCCGCCCTCGCGGCCGTATCCACTGCCCTTGACCCCGCCGAACGGTCCCTGCGGCGGGGCGAGCGGGGCTCCGTTGACCGAGACGATGCCGAACTGAAGTTCCTCGCAGACGCGCACGATCCGGCCCAGGTCCCGCGTCCACAGGTAGGCGGCCAGGCCGTACGGCGTGGCGTTGGCCCTGGCCACCACGTCGGCGTCCACGCCGGCGTCCATGCCGGCGTCCTCGTCGGCGCCGAAGGTCAGGACCGGGGCGACCGGGCCGAAGGTCTCCTGCCGGCACACGAGCATCTCGTCGGTGACGCCGGTCAGGACGGTGGGCGGGTGCAGCCTTCCGGTTCCCTCCCGGCGGGTCGTCGCCAGCCGGGCGCCGTGCGTGAGCGCGTCCTCGACGTGCTGCCTGACCTTGGCGAGCGCCCGGTCGTCGATCAGCGGGCCCATCGTGACGCCCGGGTCCATGCCGTTGCCCACGGTGATCGCCTCGGCCAGCCTGACGAGCTCGTCGGTGAACTCCGCGGCGACGGACTCGTGGACGTAGATCCGGTTCGGGGAGGTGCAGGCCTGGCCGGCGTTCATGAACTTGGCCCGGGCCACGCCCGCGGCGGCGGCGGTCACGTCGGCGTCGGGGAAGACGAGCACCGGGGCATGGCCGCCGAGCTCGACGCTGAGCCGTTTGACGTCGTCGGCGCTCTGCCGGATCAGCTGCCTGCCGACGGCCGTCGAGCCGGTGAACGAGACCTTCCTGACCCGCGAGTCGGCCATGATCGCCTCGGCGAACTCCCGTGGCCGGGCCGTGGTGACCAGGTTGAAGACCCCCGGCGGGAAACCGGCCTCGGTCAGGCACTCGGCGACCGCGATCGCCGACAGCGGGGTGAGCTCGGAGGGCTTGAGGACCACGGTGCACCCCGCGGCCAGCGCCGGGCCCAGCTTGCGGGTGATCATCGAGACCGGGAAGTTCCAGGGGGTGATCGCCGCGACGACGCCCACCGGTTCCGGCAGCAGCCAGATGCGGGTGTCGGTGCTGGTGGAGGGGATGGTCTCGCCGTACACGCGGCGGGTCTCCTCGGCGGACCACAGGAGGTGGTCGGCTCCCGCGACCACCTCGCCGATCGCCTCCGCCAGCGGTTTGCCCTGCTCGGCGGTCATCACCGCGCCGATCGCCTCGGCCCGGCCGGTCAGCAGCCCGGCGGCCCGGCGCATGATCACGGCGCGCTCGTGCGCGGGCATGGCGCGCCAGCCGGGGAGCGCGGCGGCCGCCGCGTCGCCGGCTTCGGTGGTCAGCCTCCCGTCGCAGTCGGCCGCCTCGGCGACGGTCTCGCCGGTCGCCGGATCGGTGACCGCGAAGCGTTCCGCCGCGTCCCGCCAGCGCCCTCCGACGAGGGCCTGTCCCGTCCTCATCTCTCCTCCTCCATCACTTCGATCAGTGCGGCCAGCGCGGCCATCTCGTGGGCGTACTGCAACTCGCTCGCGCGGCCGATGTCCCCCTCGACGAGCGCGTCCCTTATCGCCACGTGCTCGGCGTGGGATTTCGGCAGCCGCCAGGGGACCAACCGGAAGCCGCGCTGGGCGGTCTCCGTCTTCGACCACAGGCCCACCAGCATCCGGTGCACCAGGCGGGACTTCTCGGTGTCGCAGATCAGCGAGTGGAACCGGCGGTTCAGGGTGGCGAAGGCGGCGACGTCGCCGCCGTCGATGGCGACGAGCGAGGCCTCCAGGACGGCGTCCACCTCCAGCAACCTCGCGCCGCTGAGCGGAGCCGGGTGGAGCTGGAGGGCCAGGGAGGTGAGCGCGGCGCGGATGCCGTACAGCTCTCGCACGTTGTCCACGGTGAACTCGGCGACCACCGCGCCGATGTGCGGGCGCTCGACGAGCCACTCCTCGGACACGAGCTGCTTGATGGCCTCACGTACCGGTGTGTCGCTGACGCCGACGGCCTCGGCCACCACCCTGGTGATGATCTTCGTGCCGGGCTGGGCCTGGCCCGACATGATCATTTGCTTGATGTGGTCGGCCGCGAGATCCGCCTTGGTACGGAACGGCTTCGGCCGGCCGGACGGGGGGAACACCTCTGTCATCGCTGTTGGACACCCCTCAAACCCGTTGGACGGTCAGCGGCTCGATCGCCGCGTGGTCCAGCTCTACACCGAGACCGGGGCGGTCCGGAACGGCTACAACCCCGCTGGAATCGGGCAGCAGTGGTTCGGTGAGCATGACGTGGAAAACCTCCGGAACGATCACCGGAGGATCGTAGGGGTATTCCAGCCAGTCGCAGTTGGGCAGTGAGGCGCAGAGCTGCAGGTTGCCCGCCACCCCGAGTCCGGTGGCCCAGGCGTGCGGGACGACCCGGCGGTGCCTGGCCGCGGCCATCGCGCCGAAGTCGCGCAGCGCCGCGATGTCCTCGCTCTCGTTGGCATCCGGCTGGTAGATGCTGAAGCAGTCATCCTCCAGCAGCCGGACGAGCTGGCCGATGCCCCGGTTGTGCTCGCCGCCGGCGATCGGGATCGGCGAGGCTGCGGTGAGCTCGCACAGTGCGCGGTAGTCGTGGCGGGGGAGTGGCTCCTCCAGCCAGGCGACGCCGAGATCGGCCAGTTCCCTGGCGGTGGTCAGGGCCCGGTCGAAGTCCCACATCATGCGGCCGCCGTCGGGCCGGTAGCGCCAGCGCGCCGCCGCCTGGTTGGCGTCCACCATGATGGCGATCTCCGGGCCCACGGCCTCGCGGACCGCGGCCACCTGGGCGATGTCCTCGGCGATCGTGTCGGCGTGGACGCGCAGCTTCACCCCGGTGAAGCCCTCGGACACCACGCGCAGCGCGTCCTCGGCCCGCTGCTCGGGGGCGCGGACCTCGCCGAAGCTGGCGTAGGCGCGGACCTGGCCGGCATGCCCGCCCCAGAGCTGGTACAGCGGGCGCCCGCAGGCCTTGCCGACGGCGTCCCAGACGGCCACGCTCACCACCCACGGGCGCGGGAAGACGTACTCGGCCACGTAGCGCAGGTGGTTGGCGATGTGACCGGTGGCGAACAGGTCCATCCCGACCAGCCGGGGGCGGATCCATCCCCTGATGGTCTCCAGCAGCAACGGGCCGGTGGCGTGGCCCATGTCGCCGCCCGCCACGCCGACCACGCCCTCGTCGGTCTCGACCTCGACGATCACGGCGGACATGCTGTGGTGGGCGCCCTCGGGGGCCCACGACGGGGCGAAGGGGCGTGGATAGGGCAGTTCAATGAGGCGTGCCCGGACATCTCTGATCCTCATTGCCGCCTCATCCCTTGGTCGCGCCGTCGGCGAGACCCTTGATCAGATACTTCTGCACGGCCAGTGCGAAGATCACCACAGGCAGCACGGTGAGCGTGCCCACGGCGGCCAGCGGGCCCCAGAGCCCGCCCTTCTCGGTGTCGGCCGCGATCCCGGCGATGGCCACCGGGATGGTGACGGCCTTGTCGTTGGTGAGGATCAGGGCGAACAGCAGCTCCTCCCAGGCCAGGATGATGCAGAAGATCAACGTGGAGACCATGCCGGTGAGACTGCACGGCACGATGATCCGGAAGAACGCCCCGATCCGGGAGCAACCGTCGATCATCGCGGCTTCCTCCAGTTCCTTGGGCAGGCTCTTGAAGAACGCGCGCATCAGCCAGACGACGTACGGAACCAGGAAGGTCACGTAGGCGAGGATCACGGTGATGTACTGGTCGGTCAGCCCCAGCTTGCGGGCCACCAGGAACATCGGCACGACCAGTGCGATCGGTGGTACCGCGCGCGAGGCCAGGATGAGGCCGCCCATGACACCCGCGCCGCGCATCCTCATCCTGGACAGCGCGTAGCCGGCCATCGAGCCGGCGACCATCGAGATGATCGCCGCCCCCGTCGCCACGATGATCGTGTTGATCATGCGGGGCAGGATGCGGGCCTGATGGAAGTAGCTGACGTAGTTGTCGAAGGTGATCTCGCTGATCCACTTCGGCGGGATGGTGAAGATGTCCTTGGGCAGCTTGAACGAGATGCTGATCATGAAGATCACGGGATACAGGAAGGCCAGCGTGACCAGGATCGCGGCAGTGATCGTCGCGATCCGTCCCAGGCGGCCCCGGCCGGTCTTCCGGCTCCCGAAGGCGGGGGCGGCGGTGCTCACCATCGGTTCTCCAGACGACGGCTGATGTTGAACAGGAAGTAGGTGAGAACGATCGTGATGATCAGCACTATCGTCGCCATCGAGGAGGCCGAGCCGAACTCCAGGCTGCGGAAGCCCTTCTCGTAGATGTAGAGGTTCACCACGTTGGTGGCGTTGCCCGGGCCCCCCTTGGTCGCGGCGAGCGCGATGTCGAACATCTTCACCGCACCGAGCCACCGGACCACGAAGGCCGCGGCCATCACCGGTACCAGCAGCGGCAGCGTGATGTGCCACAACGTCTGCCAGCGGCCGGCGCCGTCGGACTTGGCCGCCTCGTACACGTCACCCGGCAGGGCCATGATCCCGGCCGCGGCGATGAGGACCACGAACGGCGTCCACCGCCAGGTGTCGATCAGGATCATGCTCACCATGGCGAGGGTCGGGTCGCCGATCCACTCCACCGGGCCGATGCCGACCAGGCCGAGCGTGTAGTTGACCACGCCCCAGAGCGGGTCGAGCAGCATCCGCCAGACACCGCCGGCCACGACCGGGGCGACCACCATGGGGATGAGGAACAGCGCGCGCAGCACGCCGCGGCCCCGCCACTCCACGTTGAGCAGGAAGGCGATGGCGAACCCGAGGATCATCTGCAGCGGCAGCGCGATCACCAGGTAGATCCCGGTGACCTTGAGCGACTCCAGGAAGCCCGGGTCCTTCAGCGGTGTCACCTGCCCCCAGAGCGAACGGCGCACCGGACGGGGAACGCGGGCGGGCTCCCGCGATGTCAGGAGGTCCGGGCGAGGAAGTCCCGGT
>NZ_JBEXUE010000080.1:0-28393 GCF_040614275.1 Streptosporangium sp. NPDC006013 | reverse complement strand
GCGCGGTGATCCCGCGCCCACGACGGTCGTCTGCTACTTCTTCTTGCTCCAGTTGTCCCAGCTCGGCTTGTTGTCGAAGCCCCCCTTGTTGTTGTCCCAGCTCGGCTTGTTGTCGAACTTGGCGGCTTGAATCGGATCGGGGTTCTCGAAAGTGCTGGCGCCGATCAGGTCGTCGACCACCTTCGCATCCGTGGTGGCCAGGTACTCCAGCATGGTCATGCCGCGATCTCCTTCTTAGTTGAGGTGTACAGAGCGGTGATGAGGGCTTGACGGGTGAGTCGGCAGTAGTCGGTCTCCGTGGTCGCGAAGCTGCCGTTCTCGAAGTAGCGGTTGCACGCCTGGGCGCCCCGACAGAAGTCCCAGAATTCGCATTCGGCTTCGCAGCGTCGCAGACCGGCCATGAACTCGCGGACGTAGCGCAGCTGGTGCGCATGGGCCAGCATGCTGGCGATGCTCTGAGAACAGACGTTCCCGGCAAGGAAGTTGCCGTAGGCGTCGTCGCTGATGCCGGCCAGTTCGGGCGACATCAGCACCACATCTCCATCCGCCGACACTGTCGGAATCGGATCGAGGCCGTATCTGCACCACTCGTCGCGCTGCCCGCTGCGGGCGAGGTGCAGATAGTCGGCGAGCCGTTCGAGCTCCCGCAACGCGGGCCCTCCGTCATGGGCCCTGCGCCAGTCCAGGACCCCCTGCCAGAACCGCTCAGCCTGGTTCTGGGTGATCCCGCACCGCCGATCGTTGACGCCCTCCATCTCCTCCACGTTCAGGCCGATGGTGTGCGGCCCCAGGTCCGTGAGGAAGTCCAGGAGGGATTCGGGCTGCTCAATGCCCTCGGTCCCCACGACGGCAATCAAGCTGAAGCGGATGCCATGGTCACGCAGCCGGCCGATGCCGCGCACGATCCGATCGAATGCAGGCTGGCCACGCAGATCCACCCGGCGGGCGTTCAGAGCCGCCGGGCCGTCGATGCTGACGCCGACGCGAAACTGGTAACGGGCGAGCAGGTCGCACCACTCGTCGTCGATGAGGGTGGCGTTGGTCTGCACGCTGTGCTGGATCCGGCCCGCCTGACGCAGCTCCTCGAACGGCGCGAGCAGCTCCTCGAACTTGCGTCGGCCCAGGGTGAGGGGCTCCCCGCCGTGCCACACGATGTCCAACTGGCCGCTGGAACCGGGCAGATCCGCAGCCGAGTCGGCAACGGCCTGGGCGACCTCGGGGGACATCTCATTGCTGAGGCGCCGGAACGGCAGATAGCAGTACACGCAGTCGAGATTGCATAGCGTGGTCGGCTGGAGCACCAGTGTCCCCGGCTGGCCGAACCACCGATCGAACCCCAGTTGTCCTTCCATCTCGTGGCGTTCCTTTCATAGAAGGGGGAAGGGACCGTGCGATCCGCCTGGCCCCGCAGGCGGCCCCTGGTGGTGCACCACCGCCTGCGGGGAGTTGGGCGCGGCGGCGCGAGAGGGAGATGCTCCCGTGCCGCTGCGCGGTTCAGGGCGGGGTCACCGGTTCGGTGTAGTGCTTGCCGAGTCGTCCGGCGATGCGGCGCGCGACCTGCGGCACGTCATCTGCCGGCGCCTGGTCGGCGGGCTCTTCGAGGAAGCAGGCGCCCCAGCAGAAGACCGTGCCCGCCTGGTCGGCCCACACGGTCAGCTTCGCGCTGATCACCAGGCGGGGTCGGCCCTGGTCGTAGGAGATCGTCGGGTAGATCCGGTGGGCGTGGAGCTCGGTACGCAGGTGCTTGAGGGCGGCGATGGCGCCGGGGTGCCATCTGGTCGCGTCCAGCCGGTCGCCTGCCGGGGTGCCGTGGGACGGGATCAAGGCCGCCTCCTTTCCGGGGAGCGTGGTCTCGGGGCTTGTCGGGGGCGGCCTGGTGGCAGACCGTGGGGGCGGGGAACGAGCCCCGAGACCACGGGAAGTGGCGGGTCCGGACGGCGGGCCGCACTGGGGGTGGGCGGCGTGGCGCCGTGCGATGAGGTCCGCCACAGGTCGACTTCGGTCTGTTGCATGAGGTCCCACAGCTCGCCGGCGCTTTTCGCGCAGACGATGTAGGCGAGCAGCCCGCGGCGGAGGGACACGATGGCGTTGCCGGAGGTGAGCTCGTGCACGTCGGCCACGATGTTGTGGACGTCTGCCAGGACGGCGGCCAGGTCCTCGGCACGGTGCACAGCGGCCGACTGCTCGGTGGTGGCCGGCGGCGCGGCGGCGATCGCCTGGGAGACGGGACTGCTGCCGCGCCTGTTTGTGGGGGCGTCGCTGCCCGGGGTCGTGTTCATGCCGCGACCTCCTGTCGGTGCGGCTCGTACCGTCGAGGCGGGAAGGAGTCCGGGGCGCGGCCCCGGCTGTGGGCGGGGGCCGTCGTCGGCCGGGAGCCCCGGGCGGGGTGCGTCGGAGTGGGGGCGATGGGCGGGTGGACCTTCAGCGGGCGCGCCGGGGCCGGGAGCGGGCGGCACAGGCCGAGGCGCCGCCGGGTGGCCATGCGGGCGCATACCTGCTGGGGGGTGGGCTGCTCCCAGTGATGGTCGCGGCGGTGCGGCAGAGTGGATGCGTCATGGGCGTAAGGGGCATGTCCGCACCAGCGGCAGCCCAGTGGCAGCGGCGGGGCATCTGCTTTCCAGCGGATGCGAATGGCTCTAATCTTGCTCACGGGTCAGGACTCGCTTCCTGATCAAGGGCCCGTCCGGACGTCGCAAGCGCCGGGCGGGTCCGCCTTATTTGAGGGTCACACTTGTTAGTGAAGTCGTGCGCATTCCGTCGCGGGAGGCGGAGAATGGCGGAGAATAGCCCGGAGATTTGAAGTCTCCGGGTACTCCGGTCAGGTGGTGCAGCGATGACCCAGCAACAGCGCCCAGCATGGGCCGTACAGCTACAGACTCAGCGGGAAGCTCAACACTGGAACAAGTGCGAAATGGCACGCCAGCTCATCCGCGCTGCTGGCTATGGCCATGGATCTGTCGACTCGCTGGCTCGGCAGATTCGCGACTGGGAGAAAGGGAAGCATTTTCCCCGTGACTGGACCGTCGCCTACGCCACAGCCTTCGGTATTCCCGAAGGGGAACTTTTCGGCACGGGGGAACCGAAGCGGCGTGACATATTGGAGATTAGTCTCAGCGCGATCGATCCCACCCCTTATCCACCTCATCAGGGTCCTGTAGCTCCGGAGCTCGTCATGTACTTCCTCGAACAGCTTCCCGGCCATTACAAGGCCGACATGTGGCTCGGCCCTCGCCATCTCATCCCGACCGTCACGACTCAAGCGCAGCTCATCAAGGAACTCACCCATGCTGCCGATGCGCCGGTACGTCGCGGCTTGCTGGGCGCTGGTGTCGCATATGCGGCACTGCTCGGCTGGCTGCACCAAGATGCCGGCGATATCAATCGGTCGGAGCTCTGGCGGAGCATCGCCTTGGACATGGCCCACCGCTCTCAGGACCCTCAGCTCATCAGCTACGCCCTCACCAACAAAGCGATGCTCGCGGTCGATGTGGGCGACGGCCGCACCGTTGTCGACTACGCCGAAGCCGCCTTGATCGATGAGAGCAAGTTGTGTCCGAAGGTGCGGATACTTGCTTTGGTTCACCAAGCGCATGGCCAGTCGATGCTGCCGGCCAAGGACAAGGAACTGGTCGACCGGCTGCTGGATCGAGCGGCCGAGCTCGTGGATCAGGTCGACGACGAACATCCCTGGGGCAACGCCTGCCGTCGTACCCGCGGATACATCGAGGTTCAGCGGGCGACCGCCTATCTCCGGCTGGGCGTTTACCGGGAGGCGGTCGCACTCTGGGATGAGGTACTCGGTGACGCCCTGGACACGGCGCGGCGTGACAACGGGGTGTTCTGGGCGCGTCAGGCAAGCGCTCTGGCCGCAGTTCCTGAACCGGAACGGGTTGTCCAGATCGCGTCAGCCACCGCGGCGATTGTCGAGGGCACGGGATCGGCTCGACTGCGTCAGGAGCTGAGGGAAATCCCTCGCCGCGCGACTGCTTGGGCAAGCACCTCGTCTGGCAGAGAACTGAATGAGATCATTTCTCAGTTCAACTGACTGCATGACGCGGAGATACCGATGACCCCTCAGCCGTTGTCCGAAGAGCAGATCGTCGCCCATCTGGCCGAGCTGCCAGGGTGGGAGCGTGAGGGGCAGGTCATAGCCCGGACGTTCAAGCATGCCTATCACGAGTGCGTACATCTGGCCATGTACGTCGCGGCCAAGGCTCGCGAAGTTGGCCACCACCCTGATGTTCACATCACCTGGCAGCGGATCCGATTCGTGATCACTACTCACGACGCCGGAAACCGCCTCACAGCCAAGGACTTCGAACTCGCCCGCCACATTGACGTGATCGCCGCCGGCCACGGCGCCGAAACGGTCTGAACTCACGATCGGAGCGAGGGCCTCGCATCCCCATAGGCCGCCTCGAAGCGATCTCGCTGTGTCACGGAGTCTCCCAGTCGAAAGGTGCCGGACACCTTGGTATGTGTCCGGCACCTTTCGATATGTTGCGGGGCGGCTGTGACCGGCTCGTAGCTCGCCGGCCCGTTCGGTCCGGTGGGCGGCTTCTGAGGGGGCCACCTCACCGGTCCACCGCGCTCAGGTTTTCGACCGCGCGTTCGCGATCTCCGCTCAGGTACGGAGCCCTAGCCGATCTTGCCCGAGCCCGCGTGCCGGGAGACGGACCTGTGCACCGCCGGGGCCGGTTCGATCGCGGTGTGCAGGGTGGGGGTCCAGCCCGCGTCCGTGCCGAAGTCGGGGTCGTGGGCGGCGTTGTAGGCGGCGACGAGGTCGAGGGGGGTGACGGGCCCGCCGACGCGGAGCACGTTCCCCCTGGCGGTGAGGGAGGTGCCGCCCCAGTTGTAGAGGAGGTTCGCCGGAGCCACGGCCCGGCTCAGCCGGAAGAAGTTGTTCTCGGCGAAGATCTGCGACTGCACGCCCACGCCGAGGGCGTACACGAAGGTCGAGGCGTCCGGGATCTCGTAGTAGTTGTTGTACACGTGCACCTGGCCGAAGCGCACGCGGGGCAGCCGCTGGAGAGTGTTGTCGAAGTGGTTGTGGTGGACGGTGACCTTCAGCTTGCCCGCGTCGGTCGCCGGGTTGTTGGTCGAGCCGATCAGCATCGTCTTGTCATGGTCGGCGAACCGGTTCCAGGAGGCCGTCACGTAGTTGGAGCCGTTGGTGATGTCGAGCTGCCCGTCGTGAACCTGGTAGGGCCTGCCGAAGTACAGCGGCTGGCTCGAGTCCGGGTTGTCGCCGTCGGTGAAGGTGTTGTGGTCCACCCACACGTGCGTCGAGCCGGTCACCGAGATGTTGTCGTAGAGGGAGTTCCAGTTGCCCTCGTCGCCGTCGGTCGGGTCCCACTGCGGGAAGCAGTCGGCGGTGTCCTCGAAGTCGATGTTGCGGACGATGACGTTGTCCGCCTTGTCGATGTGCAGGTTGACGCCCCGGATGCGCGCGTCCTTGCCGAGGCCGACGATCGTGGTGTTCGAACCGACCTTGAGCTTGATGTCGGCGGTCTGCCTGGCGGCCGAGGCGGCCCGCGCGTCCTCCAGCGGGCCCGAGGGCTCGGTGTCCCTGCCCCACACCGCGGGGTCGTACGCGGCGAGGTAGGCCTCCAGCGTGTAGCCGCCGGTCGCGTAGTCCGCGCAGGTCCTGTCGGTGTCGATGGTGCCCTTCACGTAAATGATCTTCGGAGAGGGTGCGGCGAGCGCGGCGGCCAGCTGGGCCCGGGTGGACACGGTGTGCGTGTTCGACGCCGGCGCGGCGGCGCCGCCGGTGGTTCCGGTGCCCTCGGCGGCCCAGCCGTCGTTCGCGGTCAGGGTCTGGCGGCCCAGGTCCGCCTTCCGTCCGGCGGGCGAGGCGGTGGGGGTCTCCGAGACGGCGGCGGATGCGGCCGGGGCGGTGAGAACCGCCAGGGAGAGCAGGGCGGTGAGCGCGACGGCTCGTTTCATGGTGATTCCTCCACAGGTCAGGTGGGAGGGGAGGCTCCGTGAGAACCCCGAGAGCCTTCCGGAATGGCGAAGGCGGGCGCGCCCAGGTCAGGGATGGGAGCGCCCGCCCCCGGTGGTCAGGCTCAGCCGCCGTTACGCTGCTTGTACGACGCCTGGGCCTCCGTCAGCTTGGCCGCGAACGCGTCCAGGAAGTCCTTGGGGGACAGGGCACCCTGCAGGACCTTCTGGAACTCCGGCTCCATGTCGGTCTTGGTGATCGCGTTGAACTCCGGCAGGTGGTAGGGCATCTGCACGATCTTCGTCGCCGGGTCGTTGAGCACCTTGACCGCCGCGGCGATGTGCTGCAGCCCCGCGATCCACGGCTCGTCGTTGACGTCGGTGTTGGCCGGGAGCACGCCGGTCTGCTCCGACCAGTAGCTGTTCATCTCCTTGGCGGCGGCGAACTCCGCGAACTTGTACGCGGCGTCCTTCTTATCGCCGGAGGCGAACACGCCGATGCCCGAGACCGGGTTGGACAGGATCGCCTGGACGCCGCTGTCGGACTTGGGCACGGGCATGGCCGCCACGTTGCCCGCGCCGATCGTCTTGACGTGGTCCTGGTACGACCCCAGGTTGTGCTGCATGATCGCGATGTTGCCGCCGTCGAACTGGGCGACCATCTTCGTGTAGTCGTTGCTGATGTCGGCCTCGGGCGTGACCTTCTTGTACAGCCCGGCCAGCTTCGTGAGAGCCGCCACGTTTCTCGGGTCGTTGACCGTGGACCTTCCCGAGGCGTCGAAGATCTCGGTGATGCCGGACTGGCCGTACACCACCTCCAGCATCTGCGCGATCGAGCCCGCCCCGCCGCGGATGGTGAAGCCGTAGCGGTTCCTGGCGGTGTCGGTCAGCTTTGTGGTGGCGGTGAAGAAGTCGTTCCAGGTCGTGGGCGTCTTGAGGCCGGCCTCCTTGAACCAGTCGGTCCTGTACCAGAAAACACCCATATTTGTGGACATCGGAACCAGGTAGGTCTTGCCGTCGGGCACGGTGCCCTTGACCGTGCTCACGACCTGCTCGTTCAGCTTGCCGTTCAGTGCGCCACCGGAGATCCGGGCGTCCACCGGCTCCAGCGCCTTCTGCGCCACCAGGCTCGACAGCATCGCGGTGGAGACACCGCCCACGTCGGGCAGGCCGCCTCCGGCGATCGCGGTGTCATACTTCTGCTGCGCCTGGGCGATCGGGATGCCGACGTACTTCACCTCGATGGACGGGTTCGCCTTCTGGAACTCGGCGATGATGTGCTGCCACACCGGGGTACGCGCCGGGCCGCCGTTGTCGTCCCAGAAGGTGATCGTGGTCTTCCCGCCGGAGGACTCCGGCTCCTCCGCGCCGCACGCGGCAAGCCCGGTGCCGAGCGTCAAGGCCGTGGCCAGGATCGCCAGGCGCTTTGAGCGTGAAGTCATTGCTCTTCCACCTCTCTGTGTCGTGTCCCCCGACATTGCTTGACGGTATGGGTGCCGAACTCCGCCCGAGGCACTCTGCTGTCCCGGGTCGGTTGCATCGCGTGAGATGTCGCCTCGCCCCTGGCCCGTCACCAGGCAACCTCCGCGGCGAGCGCCGCCGCGTCGCCGGGGCCCAGCCGCCCGTCCGCGACGACGGTGACGATCCTTCGCCGCAGGATGCCCTCGATGAGCAGCGGCGTGTCCCAGGCGAGGGCGGGCCCGGCGCCCGGATACTCCACGACCCGGACGAACCAGGGATCGTCCCGCTGGACGAAGACCAGGGTCCAGTCCGCCGAGGCCATGGCCAGCCACGGGGCCGTCGACCCGTGCACCGCGTCCTCGCCCTCGGCGTCCGCCGTGAAGACCTGGCGGCCGGCGGCCGTCCCCGGCGCCCGCCAGAAGAAACCGCCGTACCCGGCTCCCGCGCGGCCCTTGGTGGCCGAACTCCTGACGGGCAGCGGCTCGCCGGTGAGGTTCGTCAGCGCGAACGACATGTCGAGCGCCCAGCAACCGCCCAGCTCCACCACCCGCACGCTCCGCGCCTCGCGGGCCGTCTCGACGCCGCCAGGCCCCTCCCAGGCCAGCGACTCCCCGAACCCGGAGGAGTCGCGCCAGGAGAATCCGAGATGCCGCTGCGTGCCGTGGTCGCCGAGCCAGGTGGGACCGGCGTCGCGGACGTAGGTGCGCCCGCCCCAGAAGTTGCCCCCGCCCAGGTCGGAGATCGCGATGCTCACTCCCAGATGGTGCACGTGGTCTTCTGGCGCGACCTCGGTCACGGTCGTACCGCCGAGGGTGCGCACCGGGTGCAGGTACGGCCGGGGCGACGACGTCGGCGGCAGCTCCGGCGCCACGACGTACTCGGCGACCTGTCGCCCGTGCGCCACGAGCACCGGCCGCAAGGCGTCGCCCCGGAGCGGTCGCCGCGCCCCGTCGCCCAGGCCGGGAACCGTCCGTCCCGCGGTGACTCCCCCCGTACGGCGGAGGCGCCCGCTCCAGGGCACCCGCAGTTCCGAGTAGAGCGCCAGCCGCTCCGCGCTCGACGCCGTCACCTCGGCGATCCTGGGCAGCACCCGGCGCTCCGCACCGACCTCCTGGTACACGTCCGGTATGGCGGTGGGCTCGGGCGCCAGCCGGACCGCCTCCAGGACGCGCATGAAACCCCGGGTCCGCTCCAGCGGTACGAGCAGCTCCGCGCCGTCGCGGATGTGCGCGACGAGGTTCTCCAGCAGATCGGTCCTCGGGTGTACGGCCGAGGTCCCGTCGAACTCGACCCGGTCCTCGGTGTAGGTCAGCCTGATCCGTCCCTCCTCGCCGTGCACGATCAGGTACGGCTCGTGCCGCCGATCCGCGCAGAGCGAGACCGCGACGGTCACCACGGTCCCGTCGTCCATCCGCATCCGCACGGATGAGGTGTCGTCCGCCTCGATCGCGTTGGCCCGGTAGAGCTCGACCTCGACCTGTCCCACCTCCGCCCCGGAGATGGCCAGCGCGGTCGCGGTCGCGTGCGCGAGCGGGTTGGTGAGGGCGCCGTCCACCACGGGCACGCCGCCGACCTCGCGCCTGCCGGCCCACGGCACCCGGCTGTAGTAGGTGTAGGGGCGCTCCCACGCGCCCGCGGCACCGATCCCGGTGACCCGGCCGATCGCTCCCTCGGCGACCATCCGCCGGATCGCGGGGATCGCCTCCGAGCCCAGGCTCTGGAACCCCACCTGGCAGGCGAGCCCGGTCTCGGCGACCACCGCGGCGATCCGCTCGTAGTCGGCGTAGGTCGCGGCGGGTGGCTTCTCCAGCAGCACGTGCGAGCCGGCGCGCAGTGCCCGCTCCGCCAGCTCCGCGTGGGTGTGGATGGGCGTGCACAGGATCGTCACCTCGGCGGAGGTGCGTCCGATCAGCCCGGCCAGGTCGCCGGAGAACTCCACCCCGGCGGGCAGCTCGTCGGCCGGCCGCACGTCGCACACCCCGACCAGCTCGACCAGCCCGGCCTCGGTCAGCCGCCGCACGTTCGACAGGTGCCACCAGCCGTGCCCGTGCGCCCCGGCCAGCACCACGCGAACCGGTTCCATCAGGTCACCTCCATCGCAGTCCAAGGCCCCGGTGGTCTCCGGCGCGCAACTCGCCCTTCTCCACCGAGACCGGGTAGGGCTCTTCGATCAGGCCGAGCGCCGCGAAGGAGGCGTCCTCGACCTCCTCGGTCATGCACGGCAGCGGCAGGGACAGGGCGAGCTGCCCGGAGATCTCCGGCAGCAGGTGCGGGTAGACGGGCACCCCGAACGTCCTGGCCAGCTCGGCGATCCTGAGCAGCGGGGTGATCCCGCCGACCCGCACCACGTTCGGCTGCAGGATGTCGCAGGCCCCGGCGAGGAGCAGGTCCCGGAAGTCGTAGACGGAGTAGGCGCTCTCTCCCACGGCGATCGGGACCTCGACGCAGGAGCGGAGCCGGGCCTGCCCGGCCACGTCGTCGGCGGGCAGCGGCTCCTCCACCCAGTGCAGTCCGTACTCCGCCAGGGCGGCGATCGCCCGCCGGGCCCGAGGCAGGTCCCAGCGCTGGTTGGCGTCCACCATGAGCAGCGTGTCCGGCCCGATCACCTCGCGGACCGCGGCGACCCGCGCCTCGTCCTCGGCCAGCGAGTCGCGGCCCACCTTGACCTTGACCGCCGGGTGGCCCGCGGCCCGCCACCGCCCGGCCTGCGCGACGAGTTCCTCCATCGAGTAGTGCAGGTTCACACCGCTGCCGTACACCGGCACGCTGTCACGGCGCCGCCCGAGCGTGTCGACCAGTCCCGCCTCGCCGCAGCGCAGATCCCACAGCGCCAGGTCGACCCCGGCCATCGCGATCGTGGTGAGCCCGCCGCCGCCCGCCTCGCGCAGGTGCCGCCAGAGCCGGTCCCAGACGACCTCCGGGTGCGGCTCCAGGCCGATGACGGCCTCGCCGATCTCGCCGTCCAGCAGGGCCCGTACCGCCCGGGCCCCGATCTGCGGGGTCCAGGAGAACCCGGTCCCGCTCCGTCCGTCGGCCAGCGTCAGCCGTACGACGACCACGTGGTTGGCGGGCACGTCGGCACCCCACGGCCGCGGCAGCGCCACGGTCCGCAGCGTCGTCTCCAGGGAGGTGACCACTGGCCGCGCGGTCATCGGCCGCTCACCGCCCGATCAGGGCCAGGCCGGACTTGATCAGCCCGGCGAGCTCCGCCACGTGCTCGGCGGAGGGGTCGACCAGCGGCGGTCGTACCCCGCCGACATCCAGGCCGCGGTGCCGTACCCCGGCCTTGACCAGCGCGACCGGGTAACCGGGAACCTGGTCGCGGAGCCGGACCAAAGGGGCGTAGAACTCCCTGATCAGCCGCTCGTCGCCGCCCAGATAGGCGGTGGCGATCTCGGGGGCGAAGCAGAAGACCGCGCTGGAGTACAGCTCCACCCCGATGCCGCGGTAGGCCGGCATGGTCAGCTCGGCCGTCGGCAGGCCGTTGAAGAACAGGAAGCCGGGCCGTTCCTCCCGCACCGCCAGCACCGTCCGCTGCATGCGGTCGATGTCGCCGACGCCGTCCTTGATCCCGATCACACCGGGGATCCGGGACAGCTCGACCGCCTGCTCGGGGGCCAGTACCACCGAGCCGCGCTGGTAGATGATCGTGGGCAGCACCCCGGCGACCGCCGAGACGTACGCCGAGTAGCCCTCGCGCGTACCGTTCACCAGGTAGGGCGGCATGAGCAGCAGCCCGTCGGCGCCCGCGTCCCTGGCCGCCCTGGCCTGGGCGAGCGCGGTGCCGATCGGCCCTCCCGCTCCCGCCAGCACCGGCACCCGGCCGTTCACGGTCTCGGCCGCGACCCGCACCGCCTCGGCGTGCTCCGCCTCCGAGAGCGCGGAGAACTCGCCGGTTCCGCAGGCCACGAAGACCCCGCCGGGACCGTGCTCCAGCCCGCGCCCCACATGCTCGGCCAGTACGTCACCGGCCACCGAGCCGTCGGCGCGGAACGGGGTGACGGGAAAGAACAGCACTCCGCTGAGGTTCATCACAGGGCTCCAATCTCGGTGCGCCAGCTCCGCTTCGCCTGCCAGCCGAGCAGTCGTCCGGCCTTGGCCGAGGAGAAGGCAGGCGTCGAGCCGGTCAGTTTCTCCGCGAGTCCCGCGGTCGCGGGGTTGACGCGGGGGAGGAGTTCGGCCAGCGGCTCGCGGGCCAGCGCGTCGGCCGCGCCCGCGAAGAACACCTCGCCGCTCGGCAGTTCGGGCAGCTTGTCCAGCAGGGTCAGCACCATGTCGGAGGCGTCCCGGGCGTCGATGTAGTTGAACAGCGACGTCCCCGCGATCTCCGGCCGGTCCAGCCGTTCGGCGATCGTGTGCCCCGACTGGGTGGGCGCGCCCGCCCACTCCTCCGGGGCGACGACGAAGCAGGGCCGCACGGCCGCGAACCTCGCCTTCGAACTGCGCGCGAACGTGGCCATCACCTGCTCGGCGACCAGCTTGGACAGGCTGTAGGCGTTCCACGGCGCGACCGGATGGTCCTCGTCGAGCGGCAGGTAGGAGGGGACCCAGCGGTCCGTGCCGTACCCGATGACCGTGGGGCTGCTGGCGACCACGATCCGCTCGGCCCCGACCCCGGTGGCCGCCTCGCAGACGTTGAACGCCAGCTGGGTGTTGACCCGGTAGGTGAAGGCGTCGGTCCTGCTGAACGGGGTGGCGATCGCGGCCAGGTGCACTACGGCGTCCGGCCGGAACCTGGCCATCACCTCGAAGGACTCACCCAGGTCCGTCAGGTCGGCGGGGAGCACCGTGGCGGCCGCCGAGGGGGTGCCCGGCGCGGTGTCCACGCCGATCACCTCGTGTCCGGCGTCGGCCAGCGCGGTGACCACGCTCCGGCCCAGCCGCCCGGCGCTCCCGGTGACGAGAGTTCGTGTCATTGGTCGCTCACCGTTTCCTTAGTCGACAGAGGATTCGCCGCCAGGGGACTCATCCCTTCACCGCCCCGGCGGACATGCCCTGTACCAGATAGCGCTGGATCACCGCGAAGACCAGCACCACCGGTACGGCGGCGACGACGCCGCCCGCGGCCAGGGCGCCGAAGTCCACGCTGAACTCGCCCAGGGTGTACGCGAGGCCGACGGGCACCGTGAACTTCTCCTGCTCGCTGACGAACATCAGCGCGAACAGGAAGTTGTTCCAGCTGTGGATGAAGGCGAACGAGCCGACCGCGACCAGGGCGGGGCGCAGCAGCGGCAGCACCACGGCGAAGAAGCCGCGCAGCCGGCCGCAGCCGTCCACCCAGGCGGCCTGCTCCAGCTCCACCGGGACGTTCCTGATGAAGCCGCTGATCAGGATGAGGGAGAGCGGCAGCTGGAAGACCGTCTCGGCGATCACCAGGCTCCACAGCGAGTTGACCAGGCCGAGGACCCGGAAGATCTCGAAGAGCGGGATCAGCATCATCGCGCCGGGGATGAACTGGGTGCAGAGCATCCCGACCATGAACAGCTTCCGGCCGCGGAACTCGTACCTGGCCAGGGCGTAGCCGCCGGCCAGCGCGACCACGGTCGTCATGACCAGGGAGGCGACGCCCACCATCAGGCTGTTCTTGAAGAAGACCGCGAAGCTCAGGTCGTTCCAGACCGTCGCGAAGTTGTCGAACGTGATCGGCCAGGGCAGCAGCGAGGTCGATCCCCTGGGCCGGAACGCGAAGACCAGCATCCAGTAGAAGGGGACCAGTGTGAACAGCAGGTAGAGCCCGAGGGGGACCCAGATCTCCCACCGGCCGGCCTTCCCCTTCTCCTTGCGGCCGGTACGCGGCGCGAGCGCGGACGGGGCCAGGCGCGGCCGTTCGGCCGTCTGGAGTGTCATGACTTCGCTCCGAACTTGCTCAGCCGCAGGTAGGCGATCGAGAAGAAGGTCAGGATCAGGAAGGCGGCGGTGGTCAGCGCCGAGCCGTACCCGAAGTCGTGGGACTGCACGGCCTTGGCCGCCACGTACAGCGGCAGTGTGGTGGTCGCGTGCGCCGGGCCGCCGCCGGTCAGCGTGTAGAGCAGGTCGACGTTGTTGAACTCCCACACGCAGCGCAGCAGCGTGGACAGGATGATCGCGTCCTTGAGGTGCGGCAGCGTGATGTGGACGAACCGCCGCATCCGTGAGGCGCCGTCCACCGAGGCCGCCTCGTAGAGCTCTTTGGAGATGCTCTGCAGGTCGGCCAGGAGCAGGATCGCGAAGAACGGCACTCCGCGCCAGAGCTCGGCGAGCACGGCCGCCCAGAAGACGGTGTCGGGGTTGGCCAGCGGCGCGGCGCCGTACTGCATGAGGCCGAGGTCGGCGAGGTAGCGGGAGACGCCGGTCGTCGGGTTGTAGAGCAGGATCCAGATGCCGGTGGTCAGCACCCCGGAGACCGCCCACGGGGAGAACACGGTCGCCCGGGCCAGGCCGCGGCCGACGAAGGTCTCGTTCACGATCAGCGCCAGGACCAGCCCGAACACCAGTTGCAGGAACACCTCGACGCCGACCCACTTGAGGCTGAAGCCGAGGCTCTGCCAGAACAGCGGGTCCTCGAACAGCAGCCTGCGGAAGTTGTCGAGGCCGGCGAAGCCGTTGTCCCAGGGTTTGGTGACGTTGTAGGTCTGCAGGCTGTAGTAGACGACGCTGGCCATCGGGTAGACGAGGAAGCCGAGCATCGCGATCACCGCGGGGGCGATCAGCAGGTAGGGGGTCCTGGCCGCGCGGCCCAGGCGGCGGCGTATCCGGGGATTCGCCGTGGTGATTGCCATCGCCGGCAACTCCTTCCGAGTCGGCGTCAGGGGCTGCAACCGGTTGCATGAAACATGGCGGACATATCCCGGCAACGTCAAGGGCCCAATTTTGTAAACCGCCACTTATCTGCGGTTTTTTCGTTATTTGCAACTTTCATGGCCCCGAGTGCCCTGCTGCGGGGCTCGATCCCGATCCGGTTCCGGCGTTGACAGTTACGCAACCGCTTGCACTAATGTGCTCAGGGGCCGGTGAAGGGCCATGACGGAGGAGTGCGGTGGCAGCGACGATCAGAGATGTGGCGCGGGCGTCGGGAGTGCACGTCTCGACGGTGTCCCGCACTTTCTCGGCGCCGCACCTGGTGAACGCCGAGACCCGCAACCGCGTGCTCGCCGTCGCCGAGGACCTCGGCTACCGGCCCAACCGCGCCGCGCGGGCACTCACCACCGGCAGGACCCACAACATCGGCCTCATCGTCGCGGATATCTCCAACCCGTTCTTCCCGCCGCTGATCAAGGCCGCCCAGGCGCAGGCCAGAGCCCGCGACTACCACGTGTTCGTCGCCGACACCGATGAGGATCCGCAGGTCGAGGAGGAGCTGATCCAGACCCTCGCCAAGCAGGTGGACGGGGTCCTGCTCTGCAGCCCGCGGCTCTCCAACCGGGTCATAGAGCGTCTCCACGCCGAGGTGCCGTTCGTGGTGGTCAACCGGAGGGTGAAGGGCATGCCGACGATACTGATGGACGTGGGCCAGGGCGCCCGCCTCGCCGTCGAGCACCTGACCGGGCTCGGCCACCGCAGGATCGCCCTGCTGTCCGGGCCGAGCGGCTCGTGGACCAGCGGTGAGATGCGTGCCGCGGCGACCGCGATGGACGGCGTCGAGCTGGTGATCCTCGGCCCGAACGCGCCCACCGAGCGGGGCGGCCTCGCCGTCGCCGAGGAGGTGATCGCCTCGGGCGTGACCGGCGTGCTCGCCTACAACGACCTGGTGGCCATCGGGCTCATCGAGGGGCTGTACGAACGGGGCGTGCGCGTTCCCGATGACATCAGCGTGGTCGGCGTCGACGACATAGTGGCCGGGCGGCTGAACCGGCCCAAGCTGACCAGCGTGGCCATGCCCACGGCCGCCGCCGGGCGGATGGCGGTGGACCTGCTGCTGCAGTCCTTCGACGAGGGCGCCACCCCCACCCTGGCGACTCTCGACACCCACCTGGTCGTCCGCGAATCCACCGACCGTGCCGCGCTTTTCCCCCGGGGCTGAGGCCCCGGATCTCCACGCTGGAGGTTTTGATGAACTTCGGAATCACCCCGACGGGGGAGCACGTCGAGCGGCACGTGCTGTCGAACGGGCCGATGCGCGCCTCGATCCTCAGCTACGGGGCGATCCTGCAGTCGCTGGAGGTCCACGGCGTCGACGTGGTCCTCGGCTACACCGGTCTCGACGACTACCTGACGCGCAGCCGCTACTTCGGCGCCGTGGTCGGCCGGTACGGAAACCGCATCGCGAACGGGCGTTTCACCCTCGACGGCCGTGACCACGAACTGCCGGTCAACAACGACCCCAACAGCCTGCACGGCGGCCCCGGCGGCTTCTCCAACCGGGTGTGGCGGGTGACCGAGGTCTCCACCTCGGCCATCACGCTGGAATATGTCAGCCTCAACGGTGAGGAGGGCTATCCGGGCATGCTGACCGTCTCGCTCACCTACACGCTGACCGAGGACGCGCTGAGGCTGGACTACCGCGCGTTCACCGACGCGCCGACGGTGCTGAACCTGACCAACCACTCCTACTTCAACCTCGCCGGGGGCGGCGACATCCTCAAGCACGTGATCCGGATCGACGCCGACCGCTATCTCCCCGTCGACTCCACCAAGATTCCGACCGGTGAGCTGGCCCCGGTGGCGGGCACCCCGTTCGACTTCACGACCCCGCGGGAGATCGGCGACAGGATCGACGATCCGCTGCTGGGGGGCGGCTACGACCACTGCTACGTGCTGCGCGGTGGCATCGAGGTCGGCGAACCGGTCAGCGGGCGCGTCATGGAGGTCTCCACCACCGAGCCCGGCGTGCAGTTCTACTCCGGCAACATGCTGGACGGCATCGCCACCGCGTACGGCAGGCACGCCGGCCTCTGCCTGGAGACCCAGCACTTCCCCGACTCGCCCAACCAGGACCACTTCCCCTCCACGGTCCTGCGCCCCGGCGAGGAGTTCACCTCCACCACGACCTACCGCTTCCGCTGAGCCCGCGTCCCGCCCCCTGGAGGGCGGGACGCGGGCTCAGGCCTTTGCCGCGGCGCTCTCGCCGGTGAACGCGGCCACGGCGCCCAGGCCGAGGTAGACCAGGCCGCTGGTGACGTCGAGGCGGCGGCGGGCGCGGGCCGAGCGGCGCAGGCGACCGGCCATGGCCGAGGAGAGCAGGGCGTAGGCGCCGTCACTGGCCATGCCGAGGGCGATCCAGATCAGGCCGAGGAGCACGATCTGCGGGGCGATCGGGCCGGCGGCCGGATCGGTGAACTGGGGGAGGAAGGCGAGGAAGAAGATCGCGGTCTTCGGGTTGAGCACGTTGATCACGAAGCCCTCCCAGAAGATCCTGCTTCTCGTCGCGACCGGCGGCTCGGCCACCCCGTCCGGGTCGGGACGGGTCATCAGCTTGCGGACGCCCAGCCAGACCAGGTAGGCCGCGCCCAGATACTTGACCACCGCGAACGCGGTCGCCGAGGCGGCCAGCAGGGCGCTGATGCCCAGGGCTGCGGCGGCCACATGGACCAGGGAACCGAGGTGGATCCCCAGCACTGACACCAGCCCGGCGCTCCGGCCCTGGGCGATGCTGCGGGTCACGATATAGAGCACCGCGGGCCCCGGCACCAGCAGCAGGGCGAGGGTAGCCGCCACAAAGAGGGCGACCATTGTCAGATCGGGCATGTCGAGATCCTAGGCTCGCCCGATGCCCGGTGGCCAACGGGTTTCCGCCGGGTGCCGATGCCGCGGAGCCGGGCCCCGTCAGGTCGGTTTCCCTACGGGCGGGTCACCGAGGTCAGGGTGGCCAGCAGGGCGGCGGTGGCCGGCGGGTCGGGGGGCTCGCCGTAGGTGGCGGCGTAGACGCGGCGGGTCGAGCCGGGCAGTTCGATCACGGTGACCCCCGGGTGCCGGTGGGCCTGCAGGGCGAGCCTCGGCAGGGCGGTCACCCCGATCCCGGCGGCGACCAGGGCCTGGACCGCGACGGCGTCGTCGGTCGTGAAGGCGATCTCCGGCTCGAAGCCCGCCCTGGCGCACAGTTCCAGCAGGTGGCTGCGGCACCGGTCGCAGCCGCCGATCCACCGGGAGTCGCGGTGCGAGGCCAGATCGCCACTGCCGTCGCTCTGGCCGGAGGTGACCAGGTAGCTGGTGTCGTCCAGCAGGTGCAGCAGGCGGATCCCGTCCTCCTCGGGGTCGGTGCCTTCGAAGCGGAAGATGACCGCCACGTCCACGTAGCCCGCCCGGAGCATGCGCAGCGCGTCAGGAGGCTCGGTCTCGGTCAGTCGCAGCTCCAGACCGGGGTGCTCCCTGGCGAGGGCGGCGGCGGCCTGCGGCACGAACGTGCCCAGGGCGGAGGGGAAGGCGGCCAGCCTGACCCGCCCGGCGCGCAGGCCCACGTGCGCCGACAACTCGGCGGCCGCGGAGTCGAGGCGGCCGATGATCTCGGTGGCCCGCTCGGCCAGCAGACGGCCCGCCTCGGTCAGCCGGATGCCCCGGCCGACCCGCTGGATCAGCTTGGCCCCGGTCTCGGCTTCGAGCTTCGCGAGGTGGTGGCTGACCGAGGGCTGGGAGTAGTGCAGTTCCCTGGCCGCCGCGGTCACCGAGCCGTGCCGGGCCACCGCGGCGAGGACACGAAGCCGCACGATATCGAGCATGTATCAACTTTATCGATGAATGAACGGGAAAATGGGCATTAGACGTTATGTATCCCCCAAGCGCATCCTGGGGCCATGAAGACGTTGACGCGCACCCGTCCGGGCCTGGCCGAGATCGTCGAGGGGGTCAGGGCACTCGTCGACCCGTCCGCCGACCCCCGGGCGACCGCCTTCGCGGTGGCCGACCTGCTGCGTGAACGGCTGCCGTCCCCCGAGATTCTCACCGAGGAGGAGCGTCTCGGCGACCCCGACGGCTACGTCGGCCACACCCTCCACGCCGAGGAGAGCTTCTCGATCGTGGCCGTGGTCTGGCGGCCCGGTCAGCAGACCGCGATCCACGACCACATCGCCTGGTGCGTGTTCGGCGTGCTGCGGGGTGTCGAGTACGAGACCCTCTACCGCGACCACGGCGACCACCTGACCGAGATCGGCAGGACCGCCAACCGGACCGGAGAGGTCAGCGGTTTCGCCCCGCCCGGCGACATCCACCGCGTCCACAACACGGGAGACGAGACGGCCATCTCGCTGCACATCTACGGGGCCGACCTCAGCGCCGCCCCCACCAGCGTGCGGCGCGTCTACGACCTGCCCGTTCGCTGAACCACGCCGGGAGCAGGTCCGCGATCGTGACTCCGCCGAGCGGGCACCCCCGCCCTGATCGTACGTTCGTCGCGAGGCCGGTCCGGCGAGAGCCGTCACCTGGGAGTGTCGCCTACTTCCCGATCTCGGGCTTCCTGTCGGTGTTCAGGCTCTCCCTGATGGCCTCCAGGCGGGCCGCGCCCTCGACGTCGATGGCGGCGCGCTCGACCTCGATCATGCGGGCCTCGACGGAGCCTGAGGTCAGCTCGGCCTCGCCGAGTGCACGGGCGTAGCGCTTCTCGATCTTGTCGCGGACCTGGTCCAGGGTGGGCGTCTCACCGGCGGGGGTGAGCCCGGACAGATCCCCCATGGCCTTGTTGAGCTCCTCCTGGACCTTGGCCTGGTCGAGCTGGGAGAGCAGCCGCATCCGCTCGGCGATCTTCTTCTGCAGGGCCATCGCGTTGTTCTCGACCGCGGCGCGCGCCTGGGCGGAGAACTGCCTGGCCCGCTCGTACGTCAGCTGCGACTCCTGCTGCGCGGCCTCGGCCGCCACCAGGCGGGAGGCGAAGGCGCGGGCCGAGTCCTCGTACGACAGGGCCTTACGCTCGTCGCCCGCGGCCCGCGTCTGTTCGGCCAGCAGGAGGGCCTGGCGGGCGTTGGCCTGGAGCTTCCCGGTCTCCTCCATCGAGCGGGCGAGCTTCATCTCCATCTCGCGCTCGTTGCCGATGACCGCGGCGGCCTGCTGGCTCAGCCGCTGGTGCTGCTCCTTGGCCTCCGCGATGGCCTGCTCGATCTGGACGCGGGGGTCGGACAGCTCGTCCAGCCGTCCGGAGAGGGCGAAGACCAGGTAACGCCAGGCCCTACGGATGACCTTGAACATGGGGGGCTCCTTATCGATCCAGCGCGTCGCGCGTGATCTGCTCGGTTTCGTGGAGGCCCTGGCGGACTCCTTCGAGGGCGTCGGCGAGCTCGTCCAGCACCCGGGTCGGCTCCAGCCGGCCGTTCGCCGACACCGCCGACAGCTCCACCACGCGGGCGAGGAGCTCCTCGATGCTGATGGCGCTCGACTCCATCCGGGCGAGCACCTGCTCGCGGGCCGAGGCGAGCCGGTCGACCACGGCCCGCTGGGAGGCCAGCGAGGCGAGGGCGCGGTCGAGGTCCGCGACCAGGTCCTTCCTGGCCTCCGCGCGGGCTCGGGTCAGCCGGGCCTGCTCGTGGCCGAGCTTGTCGAGATCGAACCTGGCCAGCGCGGTGCCGGTGAGCGAGGCCTGCTCGGCCAGCCGCTCCAGGGTGGCCGTCGAGTCGTCCACCTGGGGGCGCATCAGCGCGATCCGCTCGGCCAGCGGGCCCTGCCCTATCGAGGCGCTCAGCTCGGCGAAGCCGTAGGCGGCGGATCCCGCCCGTCTCAGCCAGTACTCCTCCTGGCTGCCGGGGGTGACGGCGGGCCGGTCGCGGCTCCCGCGCTCGGGTAACGCCGAGATCCCGGCCTTGGCCAGCCAGACGACGACGCCGACGAATCCGGCGGCGACCGGGTGCACGCTGACGGCCCACGCGGCGCCGCCGGCGGTCGCGGCCAGCAGCAGGCCCCATGGGTCCTTGAGTTCGTCGACGAAGCGTGCCATCAGAAGTTGGATACCACTGCGGTGAACACCTGGTCGATACTTCCAGGTTTGCGAGAGTCGTACGCGGCGGCGCTGGTCGCCTCGGAGATCTTGCGCAGCACGTCGAGGTCGGCGTCCTGGCCGTAGGCGATGGTGAACATCCGTACCGTCTCCTGGCCGGGTTCGGTGCGCAGTTCAGGCAGCAGGTTCTCCAGGGAGAGGCTGTCGGGGTCCTCGTTCTTGCCGTCGGTCAGGAAGACCACCGCGTTGATCGCGTCACCGCTCCGCAGCTTCCGTACCTTCTCGTGGGCGGCGAGGGCGGTGTCGTACAGGCCGGTGCCGCCGTCGGGGGTCAGGCCCTCAAGCCTGGCGCGCAGCTTCTTGCGCTGGGCGTCGTCGACGGCGGAGAGCGAGGCCAGCTCCAGGTGGTCCTTGTCGCCGTCACGCTTGGTGGAGAACATCCACAGCCCGACCTTGTCGTGCGAGGCGAACTGGGGCAGCGCGTTGATCGCGGCCTGCTTGGCCAGGTCGAGCTTGCTCTTGCCGGTGCCGGGCACCGTGGCGCCCATCGAGCCGGAGACGTCGATGACCATGAGGACGTTCGCGGGCTTGCGCAGGTCGGCCCAGCTGGTGAGCACCTTGTCGAGCACGTTCGGCGCGGGCGGGCTGAGGGTCGTCTTCGGCTCGGCGGGCAGCAGCCCGTTCGCCTGGGTGATCAGCTTGCCCGCCTTGCCGTCGTAGGAGCGGAAGGCGAACTCGGCGAACCGCGCCTGCTGCTCGGGGGCCTGCAGGTGCGCCAGGAAGTCGGCCGCCACCGCCCGCTTGGCGTCGTCGACCCACGGGGCGGTCAGCACCGTGTACGGGTTGTCGGAGTAGAGCGTGCCCTCCTTGGGATAGATCGCCACCAGCGGCACCTTGGGCTTGGCGTGCTTGCCCAGCGTCGCGGGGTCACCGGTCGGGTTGCCCTGGTTGTAGTCCCAGACCGACTTCTCCTCCACCGCCACCGCGGAGATGTAGCTCAGGCCCGCGCCCGCGTCGTCGGCCCGCTGGAGATTGGACAGGAACGTCAGCGTCGTGTCGCCGTAGTGCACGATCGAACGCTCCACGTCCCGTACGAAGTCCCTGGTCTTGGCGTCGGCCACGTTCTTCTCCGACAGGTCGCCGGACAGGCCGGTCGCCGCGAAGTAGGCGCCGACCGTGGCGTTCAGGCCGCTGGTGGAGAAGTTGGGGTTGGTCTTGCCCAGCTTGAACCGGCCCCACTCGGGGTGGCCGTACTTCGCCCACGACCCGGCCGACACGGCGAGCAGGTCCGACCAGCCGAGCTTCTTGTCCGGCCAGCCCAGCGCCTGGGCCATCGGCATGGGCATCGCCACGACCAGGGGCGTCTTGGCGATCGACGGGTTCTCGGCGGCGACCAGGGAGCCGGCGTCCTTTCCCGCGACGCGCTGCTGGAGCAGGGTGACCCAGCCGCTGCTGGCGGGCGACCACACGTCGGGGCGGGGGCCGTCCTGCCGCTCGTCCCAGCCCCTGGCCAGGGCCTGTAGCGCGCCGCCGCTCGCCTTGGTCTCGATGACGACGTCGGCGCAGCGCCCTTCCACGGTCCTGCCGCTGTAGCCGGAGGCGATCTTCCTGAGCAGTTCGGCCTTCTCCGACGAGGCGGCGACGGTCAGGGTGACGCCGTCGTCGCACGCCTTGGGCTGCTCGCCGGCCTCCGACGCGCCCGACCCTCCGGGTTCGTCAGCGCCGACGAAGATCCGCAGGGCGACGATCAGAGCTCCGGCGAGAATGATCGCGACGATGAACGGAGCGAAGTTCCTACGCCGTCGCTGCGGCTGCTGGTACAACCCTGCCTCCCGGGGGATGTCGGTACTTGTCCGACGAATGAACCGCCTTCGGAGTTCTCCACAGTCAAAAGTCTTCGTTCTCCATGCCCAGAGGTCTCCACGCTCAGAGGTCTTCGAGAAGTCGTAGCGGTCAGAAGTTGGAGATCACGCTGGTGAAGACCTGGTCGATGGTGTCCGCCCGGGACGAGTCGTAGGCGGCCCCGTCGGTGGCCTCGGCGATCCGCTTGAGCACCCCCTGGTCCGCGCCCTCGCCGTATCCGATGGTGAACAGCCGCACCTCCGGGTTGAGCCTGCCGAGCAGGTTGTCCAGATCACTGCCGCCGTTCTTCTCGTTCTTGCCGTCGGTGAGGAAGACCACCGCATTGATCGCCCCCTCGTCCTTGGCACCGCGCATCCGTTCGACGGCCGCCAGCGTGGTGTCGTACAGCCCGGTCCCACCCCCGGCGGTCAGCCCGTTCAACTGGTCGCGGAGAGCGCCACCGATCCTCGACACCCTGTCGATCGGGACCAGCTCCAGATAGTCCTTCTCGCCGTCCTGCGCGGTGGAGAAGGCCCACAGGCCGACCTTGTCATCCCCCCGGAACTGGGGCAGCGCGTTGATCGCCGCCTTCTTGGCCAGTTCCAGGCGGGTCTCGCCGGTGCCGGACGCCTCCTCCTCCATCGAGCCGGACTTGTCCACCACGATCAGCACGTTGGCCCTCTTGCGCAGCTCCGACCAGCTCTGCAGGACCTTGTCCAGGACGACAGGGGTGGGTGGGCTCAGCGTGGTGATCTTGGCGTCGGGGATGACGCCGTTCTGCTCGGTGGCCTGCGGGCCGGGCTTGCCCTCGAAGGAGCGGTAGCCGTACGCCTGGAACTTCGCCTGCGCCTCGGGGCTGTGCAGGTAGGTCAAAAAGTCGTCGGCGACCGCCTTCTTGGCCGCGTCCATCCAGGTCAGCGGCACGTAGGGGTGGTCGGAGTAGAGCGTGCCCTCCTTGGGGTTGACCGCTACCAGCGGGGTGCGCGGCGGGGCGTGCCGGCCCAGGGTGGCCGGGTTGCCCGAGGGGTTGCCCCGGTTGTAGTCGGTGACCGAGTTCTCCTCGACGGTGATCGCGGAGATGTAGGCCATCGACTCGCCCCGGTCGTCCGCGCGCAGCAGGTTGCCCAGGAACGTCATGGAGATGTCGCCGTAGTGCACGATCGACTGCTCCACCCCCTGGACGAAGCGCCGGGTCTTCGGGTCGGCCACATCACGGGCCGTCAGGTCCGAGGTGGTGCCGGTGGCGGCGAAGTAGGCGCCGATGGTGGCGTTCAGGCCGCTGGTGGAGAAGTTGGGGTTGGTCTTGCCCAGCTTGAACCGGCCCCACTCGGGGTGGCCGTACTTCGCCCACCCCTGCGGGGCGGCCGCCAGCTCGGCCAGCTCCGACCAGCCGATCGCCTTGCCGGGCCAGCCCAGCGCCTGGGCCATCGGCTTGGGCATCGCGAAGACCAGGGGCGCGGTGACGATCGGGCTCGGTTTGCCGTCGGCGACGGGTACGGTGCCGTCGGTGTTGGAGGCCTGCTGGCGCAGCAGCGTCACCCACGCCGACGCGGCGGGGGACCAGACGTCCGGCCGGCTGCCGTCGGTCTTCTCGTCCCACCCCTTGGCCAGCGCCCGCATCGCGGTGCCGGAGTTGGCCTCGTCGATGACCACGTCGGCGCAGCGCCCGGCCACGGTACGGCCGCTGTAGTCCTTCGCGACCTCGCGCAGGATCCAGATCTTGTCCTGCGAGGACGCCACCCTGATCTGCGTCGACTCACCGGAACAGGCGCTGGGCCCGTTCGGCTCGTCCCCCGGGCCACCGCTGAAGTACCAGCGCAGTCCGGCGATCAGAGCGATGGCGAGCACCACGGCGAGCAGGTACGGCAGGACACGCCGGCGGGGTCTTGCGGGGGAGTAGACCACGAGGTGATCGTACGACCAATGGCGATTTTTCGCCGGACGGGGGCGCTACCGGAAAGCACCGGGTCCCCGGCACGCACCCGTGCCGGGGTCTTCGGGCGATCAGGCCGTCGCGGAGCCGTACTCCTGGAGGAAGAGCGCCTCGGCGGTGGCGGTGCGGCGGAGTTCCTCGATGTTCACCCGCTCGTTGGGGGCGTGGATCGCCGCGTCGTCGTCCTCGGCGCCGAAGAGCAGGATCGCGGCGGCGGGGAACTGCCTGGCGAAGGTGGAGACGAGCGGGATCGAGCCACCGGCGCCGACGTCGCGCGGCGGGCGGCCGAAGGCGCGTTCCATGGCCCGGTTCAGTGCGGAGCGGGCCGCGCCACCGGTGTCGGCGAGGTAGCCGGAGCCCATGGTGTAGTCGCCGACGTCCACCTGGACGCCCCAGGGCGCGACCTGCCGCAGGAAGTCGACGACCGCCTCGATCGTCGTCTTCGGGTCGCCGGCCGGGGGCACCCGTACCGTCACCCGGGCCCTGGCGACAGCCTGGACCGCGTTGACGGCGCCGGAGACCCGCGGCACGTCCAGGCCGGTGACCGTGATCGCGTACGAGGCCCACAGGCGGTCGGCCAGCGAGCCCGAGCCGATGGTGGAGACACCGTCGAGCACACCCGCGGTGGACCGGAAGTCCTCCTCCGACGGGCCGGAGCCGAGGAAGCTGCCGCGTGGCAGGCCGGGGACGCGGATGTCGCCGTGGTCGTCGTGCAGGGCGGCGAGCATCCGGATCAGTGCCGCGAGGGCATCCGGGGCGGCGCCGCCGAACGAGCCGCTGTGCAACGACTCCTTGAGGGTGCGCACCTCGATGGTGAAGGCGCCCATACCGCGCAGCGAGGTCGTCACCGACGGATCGCCCACCCGGGGGTTACCGGTGTCGGCGACCACGATCGCGTCGGCGCGGAACAGTTCGGGGTTGCGCTCGACGAAGGACTCCAGGCGCTCGCCGGCGTACTCCTCCTGGCCCTCGATGATGACCTTGACGCCGACCGGGAAGCGGCCCTGGAAGGTGCGGAGCGCCGCGACATGGGAGATGACACCCGACTTGTCATCGGCCGCGCCGCGACCGTGGATCGCGCCGTCGATCTCCGTCGGCTCGAAGGGCGGGGTGCGCCAGAGCGCGAGGTCACCCGTGGGCTGCACGTCGTAGTGCGCGTACAACAGGACGGTCGGCGCGCCGGGCGGAGCGGGGGCCTCGGCGTAGACGGCGGGGAAGCTCCCCTCGACGGGGATCTGCTGGACGCGGGGCAGGCCGGTGCTCCGCAGTAGTTCCTCGGTCAGCGCGGCGGCCGCGTGCACGGGCTCCTCCGGGTGGCCGGGGAAGGCCACGGAGGGGATGGCGACGAGCCTCTTGAGGTCCGCGATCGCCTGGGGCAGGCCGGCGGTGACGGCGTTCTCGATCTCGTCAGGAGTCACGACTTTCCCTCGCATCTGAATATCTGGTCCGTCCTACCTATTGGATCACAGCCGCCGACGCGGAGGCGCTCGCACGTGGCGTCGGCGCGCCAGGGTTCCGCCAAGTGGAACAGGGGGTTGGGTAAGATTCGGGCGCCGTTGTCAGCCACCATCGCCCGATGACGGATTTCGTCGTTGTTGCATATATGTTTTGCGGATTTCGACGCTCCAAACACTTCAATACCACGTTTTCACTTGGCAAGAGCGGTTCTGGCAGGCAGACTGTTGAGAGCTCAGCTAAACGAGGGAAGATCGTGATGAAGCACCCTGAAAACACCGACGTGACCTCACTCATGAAGGCCGCGCAGGACAACCTGTGGATGCACTTCACCCGGCACAGCTCGTATGAGGGCGCCGAGGTGCCGATGATCGTGAGGGGTGAGGGCTCCTACATCTACGACGTGCACGGCAAGCGCTACCTCGACGGCCTCGCCGGGCTCTTCGTGGTCCAGGCGGGACACGGCCGCAGTGAGCTGGCCGAGGCCGCCGCCAAGCAGGCCCAGGAGCTGGCGTTCTTCCCGCTCTGGTCGTACGCGCACCCCAAGGCGGTCGAGCTGGCCCAGCGCCTCGCCGCCGAGACCCCCGGCGACCTCAACCGGGTCTTCTTCACCACCGGCGGCGGCGAGGCCGTCGAGAGCGCGTGGAAGCTCGCCAAGCAGTACTTCAAGCTGACCGGCAAGCCGCTCAAGCACAAGGTCATCAGCCGCCAGATCGCCTACCACGGCACCCCGCAGGGCGCCCTGTCGATCACCGGCATCCCCGCCTTCAAGCAGATGTTCGAGCCGCTGGTCCCCGGCTCGGTCCGGGTGCCCAACACCAACCACTACCGCGCCGACGAGATCACCGGCGTGCCCGGCATGACACCGGAGCAGTACGGCTACTGGGCCGCCGAGCGCGTCGCCCGCGCCATCGAGATGGAGGGCCCCGACACCGTGGCCGCCGTCTTTGTCGAGCCGGTGCAGAACGCCGGCGGCTGCTTCCCGCCGCCGCCCGGATACTTCCAGCGCCTCCGTGAGATCTGCGACGAGTACGACGTCCTGCTCGTCTCGGACGAGGTCATCTGTGCCTTCGGCCGGCTCGGCACCATGTTCGGCGGGCAGAAGTTCGACTACGTCCCCGACATCATCACCTGTGCCAAGGGCATGACCAGCGGTTACTCGCCGATCGGCGCCATGATCGCCTCCGATCGCCTCTTCGAGCCGTTCAAGAACGGCACCGAGATGTTCGCCCACGGCTACACCTTCGGCGGCCACCCGGTCTCCTCGGCCGTCGCGCTGGCCAACCTCGACCTGTTCGAGCGGGAGGACCTGCTCGGTCATGTCACCCGCAACGAGCCGGTCTTCCGCTCCACCCTGGAGCGCCTCCGCGACCTGCCGATCGTCGGCGACGTGCGCGGCTCCGGCTACTTCTGGGGCGTCGAGCTCGTCAAGGACAAGGCCACCAAGGAGACCTTCAACACCGAGGAGTCGGAACGTCTCATCAGGGGCTTCCTCTCCGGCGCCCTGTACGAGGCGGGCCTTTACTGCCGCGCCGACGACCGGGGCGACCCGGTCATCCAGCTCGCCCCGCCGCTCATCTGCGGCCCCAAGGAGTTCGACGAGATCGAGTCCATCCTCCGCTCGGTGCTGACGGAGGCGTGGAGCCGGCTCTGAGCGCGAGCGGCCGCGCACGGTTCACCGAGGCCCACCGCGACATCCCGTTGAAACCCCGAAAGGAACTCCCATGAGGATCGGCGTACCTGCCGAGGTCAAGAACCATGAGTACCGTGTCGCCGCGACCCCGGCAGGTGTGTACGAGCTTGTCCGGCACGGCCACGACGTCTACGTTCAGCGTGGCGCGGGCGTCGGCTCGCACCTCGGTGACGAGGAGTATCGCTCCGCCGGAGCCAAGATCCTGGACGCCGCCGACGAGGTGTGGGGTCAGGCGGAGATGATCCTCAAGGTGAAGGAGCCCATCGCGGAGGAGTACCACCGCATGCGCCCCGGCCAGGTGCTCTTCACCTACCTGCACCTCGCGGCCGGCCGCGAGTGCGCCGACGCCCTGCTGGAGCGGCAGGTCACCGCCATCGCGTACGAGACGGTCCAGGTCGGCAACACCCTGCCGCTGCTCGCCCCGATGTCCGAGGTCGCGGGCCGCCTGGCCCCGCAGGTCGGCGCCTACAACCTGATGCGGTTCAACGGCGGGCGCGGCGTGCTGCCCGGTGGCGTGCCGGGCGTGGCACCCGCCAAGGTCGTCGTCATCGGCGCCGGCGTGGCCGGGCTCAACGCCGCGCAGATCGCGGTCGGCATGGGGGCGGACGTCACGGTCCTCGACCTCAACATCGACCGCCTGCGCTTCGTCGACGCCATCTACCAGGGCCGTCTCAAGACCCTCGTCTCGACCTCGTACGCGATCGAGAAGGAGGTCCTGGCGGCCGACCTGGTCATCGGGGCCGTGCTGATCCCCGGTGCCAAGGCCCCGACCCTCGTTTCCAACGAGCTTGTCTCCTCCATGAGGCCGGGCTCCGTGCTCGTCGACATCGCCATCGACCAGGGCGGCTGCTTCGAGGACTCCCGGCCGACCACGCACGCCGAGCCGACCTACCGGGTCCACGACTCGGTCTTCTACTGCGTGGCCAACATGCCGGGCTCGGTCGCCAACACCTCCACCTACGCGTTGACCAACGCCACGTTGCCCTACGCGGTCAAGCTGGCCGGCCTCGGCTGGAAGGACGCGCTCAAGCAGGACGCCCCCCTCGCGCTGGGCCTCAACACCCACGCGGGGCGGCTCACCAACGAGCAGGTCGCCATCGCCCTCGACCTGCCCTACGCGCCGGTCTCCGAGGTCATCGCCGCCGCCGCCCTGATCATCTCCGGCGTCCTCTACGCGAGCACCCGAGCCCGTACGACCGCCGCGCGAGTCCGCCCCCGCCCTCACGACCAGAAG
>NZ_JBEXUE010000079.1:0-28601 GCF_040614275.1 Streptosporangium sp. NPDC006013 | reverse complement strand
CCGGGGCCCCCGGGCCGAGGCGCCTCGGCCAGGGTCTGGGGCGGGCGCGGGGTGCGCAGCGGTCGGGGGATCGCGGGGGCCGCCCGGCGTGCCTGGTCGGGGGTGTCGGCCGCGACCGCGGCGATCTCCTGACCGACGAACCTGACCACCCCGTCCGCCAGCGGAGGCCGGTCGGACATGTGGCCACCGCGGTGGATGTAGGTGATGCCCGGGGCGAAGTCGGCAGCGGTGACGACGGCCCGCACTCCAGGCATCCGGAGTGCCGCGGTGACGTCGAGTCCCGTCACCCGCGCGTACGGCACAGGCGAGCGCAGAACCGCGGCGTGCAGGTGCGCAGGTTCCGTCAGGTCGGCGGTGTAACGGGTCCTGCCGAGCGTCCGCTCTTCCCAGTCCAGCGGCCGGACACGACGGCCGACCTGGGTGTCACCGGCACTTGCCGGACTGTGAGGTCCGCTCATACTGCCTCTCCTCCCGTGACACCATCCGTGGCGCCTTCTGTGGCGCCTTCTGTGGCGGCGCGCAGCCGGGCCGTCTCGCACACGGCCTCGACGATCGCGGCGTAGCCGGTGCAGCGGCAGATGTTGCCCGACAGCTCCCGGCGGACCCGCGGCGCCGCCCGCTCCGGTGCGGCGGGCAGGCCGCTCCGGAGCAGGGCCGTGGCGTGCACGATGTGGCCGGGGGTGCAGAAGCCGCACTGGAAGGCGCCGCGGTCGGCGAAGGCGGCGCGCAGGTCCGCACTCTCCTCCGCGAGCCCCTCGGCGGTGGTCACCTCCTCGTCCACGAGGACGGCCAGGGTGACGCACGACAGGCGCGGCCGGCCACCCACCAGAACCGTGCACGCACCGCACTCGCCCCGCTCACAGGCGAGCTTGACCGAGGTCAGCCCGAGCTGATCGCGAAGAACCGAGGCCAGCGTCGTCCCCGGCGCCGTACACGCCGCCCGGGTTGTGCCGTTGACCGTGAAGGTGTCCATCGAAACTCCTGTCGCGCCTTTCAAGGGGTGAGGAAGCCGCGCCGCCGCGGGTCGCCGCTACTGCAGGTCGGCCTCGGTGAGCTGATCGGCGTTGGTCTTGTCGAACGGAAGGGTGTCGATGGTGACCTTGTCGGGCACCTCCTTGCCGTCGAGCTTGTCGACCATGCTCTGCAGGGACCTGGCTCCCCACTTCTGCGGCTGCAGGCCGATCTCGAACCCGAGCTGCCCCTTGCGGACCATCTCCAGCGTGGACGGGATGCCGTCGAATCCGGTCACGGTGACCTTGCCGGTCAGGCCCGCCTCGTTGACGGCCTGGATCACGCCGCCGACGAAGTCGTCGAGGTTGGCGTACACGACGGCGGCGTCGGGCACCGCCGACAGCGAGGCCTTCGTCGCCTCCAGCCCTTTCTCGGTGGTCATCTCGTTCAGGTTGACCTCGTGCGCCACGCTCATGTCCGGGCAGCTCGCCGACCCGATGACCTCCTTGTACGCCTTGGTCATCTCCTGCACGTACGGCGCGGACGAGGGACCCTTGATCATGATGATCTTGCCCTTGCCGACGTTCTTACACGTCCATTCGGCGATCTCAAGGCCGGCCTTGCCCCAGTCGTTGCCGATGAAGGCGGCCCGGGTGGAGGGGTCCGCGACGTCACGAGCGACGGTCATCACCGGGATGTTCGCGGCCTTGGCGTCGCTGAGGGGCGTCACGACCGCCTTGGCGTCGATCGCCGAGACGAGGATGCCGTCGACCCCCTTGGCGATCAGGTCGCTGATGTCGTTCGCCTGCTTGAGCGGGTCACCGTTCGCGTCGGTGAAGATCACCTTGACGCCGAGCTTCTCGGCCTCGGCCTCGATGCCCTTCTGAATGCCGGCGTACAGGGCGATCCTGGGGGCAGCGAAGCTGACCCCGATGGTCTTGGTGCCTGCCTTGGCCGCCCCGCCGTCGGCGGCCGGGTCCGTCGCCGAGGAGGAACAGGCTGTGGCGAGACCGGCGCAGAGCGCGAGTGCCACGACGGGCATCCTGCTGAATTTCATGATCTTCTCCAGGGGAGGTTCGGTCGGCCGGTGGGGTGTTCAGCGGGCTGCGAAGACCGGCCGACGAGGTGAGGAGGGTGGGGCGTCTGAGCGGAGGAGAAATCGAGGATCAGATGGCGGCGGGGGTGGCCTCGGCCCTGCCGGGCTCCTCGGTGCCGGGCGGATCGACCGGGCGCGACTTTCTCGCCGGTGAGAAGCGGCGCAGCAGCTCCGCCGACATGGCGAGGATGAAGACGAGCCCGACGGCGACCGACTGCCAGGCATCGCCGACCCCGAGCAGGTTGAGCCCGTTCTGGATGACCGAGATGACGAGCACGCCGAGCAGCGTGCGCCACATCGATGCCTTTCCCCCGTGGAGTGCGCTGCCACCCAGCACCACCGCGGCGACCGAGAAAAGCTCCAGCTCGCCACCGACGGTGGGCTGTGCCGACTGCAGGCGGGCCGTGATGGCCGCCCCGGCGACGGCCGCGAACACCCCGGCGATAACGAAGGTCATCACGGTGGTGCGGTCGACCCGCAGCCCGGCCAGCCTGGCCGCCTCACGGTTACCACCGGTGGACAGCACCCGCAGGCCGAAGGGACTCACGCTGAGCAGGAACAGGGAGATCACGAAACAGGCCACCATCAGCCAGACGATCCAGGGAATGCCCAGCGGGCGGCCGGTCCCGAACCCCGCGATCGAGGCGGGCAGGCCGCCGACGGACTCCGAGTTCGAGGCGATCAGCGTCACGCCGGTGGCCACCACCGAGGTGCCCAACGTGATCATGAACGGATGGACCCTGAGCCCGATCACCAGGATCCCGTTGAGCAGGCCGAACAGCACACCGGTGACGGCGGCGGCGAGCAGCCCGAACAGAATGTTCTGGGTCGCGGCCATCACCAGCGCGGCCACCACGCCGTGCAGCGCCACCTGCGCGCCGATGGACAGGTCGAACCCGCCCCCGGCGATCACGAACGTCTGGCCGAACGAGACGATCGCCAGGATCGCCATCGAGGTCAGGACGTTGAGGATGTTCCCCTTGCTGAGGAAGGAGTCCGTGGACATCGTCAGTACGACGACGAGGCAGACGAGCAGAGCAGGGATGAACGCATCCTCCAGTGCCGGCCTGAAACGGCCACGTCGCACTGCCCGCGTGGCGGATACCGGGTTCCCGGTCACGATTCACGACCTTCCGAGGTTGTGCCCAGGCACGCCGCCATCAGATCGGCGTGTGGGACGTTTCCTGCCATTTCCGCGACCAGCCGACCGCGCCGGAACGCCATGAACCGGTCGGTGATGGAGCGGAACTCGTCACTCTCCAGAGCCACGATGACCACGCAGCCGCGCTCGTCGGCGAAGCGGCGGAGCTGGTGCATCACGTTCTGCTTGGCACCGATGTCGATGCCGTGGGTCGGCTCCTCGACGATGAGCACCCGCGCTCCCGCGGCCAGCCAGCGGGCGATGAGCACCTTCTGCTGGTTGCCGCCCGACATCAGGCCCGCTTGGAAGGTCGGGTCGGCCGGGCGGACGTTCAGGTCGGCGATGAGCCGCTCGGCGGTGCGGCGGATCTTCCCGCGGTCGAGCATGCCGAACCGGCTGAACCTCCGGATGTCTCCGAGCACGATGTTGTGTTCCACGCTCAGCATCGGCTGGATGCCGTCGCGCTTGCGTTCCTCGGGTACGAAGCCGACCGCGGCGGCCACCGCCTGCCTGCGGTTGTGCGGACTCAGGGGCCTGCCCGCGATCCTGACGCCGCCGCTGTCGGGCCGTGTCGCACCGGAGAGCATCCGCGCGTACCGCCCGGCACCCGAACCGAGCAGACCGGTCAGCGTCACAACCTCGCGGTGACGCAGCGTGATCGCGGTCGGGACGATGCCCTCACCGCCCAGCTCGGCCTCGACCAGACGGTCACCCGCGTCCTGGGGAGTACGGTCGGGGGCGTTGGCGAGCTGCTGTCCCGCGACCAGCTCGGCAAGGAGGTGCGGAGTGGCCTGGTCGCCGACGAGCCGGGCGACTATCTGGCCGTCGCGCAGGGCAGTGATCCGGTCGCAGCTTTCGAGGACCTCGTCCAGGTTGTGGCTGACGAACAGGACGGCGAGGCCGTCGGCGGCCAGGCGGCGGATCAGCGTGGTGATCCGCTCGGCCTGCCGGGCCTCCAGAGCGGCGGTGGGCTCGTCCAGGATCAGCAGCCTGGGCTCCGACCGCAGCGCGCGGGCCACCTGCAGGAGCTTCTTCTCTGCCAGGTCAAGGGTGCCGGCGAGGCGACCCGGATCGATCGTGAGGCCGAGGGACTCCAGCAGGCGCGTCGTCTCGACGCGGTCGGCGCGCCGGTCTCGCAGGCTCAGCCCCGCGGGCCCCCGCCGGTTGGGGCGGGAGACCACGACGTTGTCGGCCACCGACAGATCGGGGAAGAGCTGCGTCTCCTGATGGATGACGGTGATCCCCGCCTGCTCGGCCTGGGCGGGCGTGGCGAAGGAGGCGGAGGCACCCGCGACGGTCAATGTTCCCTTGTCGGGCGTGATCGCACCGCACAGCACCTTGATCAGGGTCGACTTGCCCGCCCCATTGGAACCGATCAGGCCGTGGACCTCGCCGGAGAACAGGTCGAGATCGACCTCGCGCAGCGCGGTGAACGCGCCGAACCTCTTGATGATCCCGGCCGTGCGCACCGCGGCAGCGGCGGATGCCGGGGTCATCGCCCGCCCTCCGCGCCCGTGATGGATGGCGGGATCATCGCCCGCTCTCCGTGTGCAGGGCCGTACCGGTCGCCCGGACCAGCGCGGTCCTTACGACACGGCGCACCTGCGGGATTCCCAGCACTGCGGCGAACAGAACCACGGTGATCAAAACAGGGCGTCGCATTCAATTACCTCCAGAGGTCGGCGTGGCGGATGCCGGCGGTACGAGCGGGAGAGATTCACGGTCGGGGGAGGAGTTCAGGAACGCGGCGGCCAGCCGGGCGTACTCGGCGGGGCGCTCCTCCTGCGGGTGGTGCGCGGTCCCGGGTACGACCTCCAGCCGAGCGTCGGCGAGCAACCCCAGAAGGTGCCGCGCATAGCCCAGACCGGCGAAGACGTCGTGTTCCCCCCACAGCAGCAGGACGGGCGAGGTCACCCGGGCCAGGTCGGGGCCCAGGTCCTCGGCGGCACCGCGAGCCTCGGTGGCGGTCCCGAGGGCGAGCGCGCCGGGATCGACGCTGTTGCGGTAGCGCTCGGCCACCGTCTCCTCCGGAACCCCCCGTGGATCGTTCCACTCGTAGCGGGCGATGAGCTCGCGCATCTTCGCGGGCGTCGGGCCCTCACCGCCGTAGTAGTCGTCGCGGACTCGGGGACCTCGCGCGTCACCGGGTTCCAGGGCTGGGCGGGCCGTCGGCCTACTGCCGGTGACCACCAGGCGGCCGACCGACCCGGGGCTGTCGGCAGCCAGGCGCAGGGCCACGCCCCCGCCGAGCGACTGGCAGACGAAGTCGGCGCGTGCCAGGCCGAGCGCGTCGAGCAGCCCGCGCACGTGAGCGGCGTGGAAGCCGAACAGGGGCCCGTCGATGAATGGTTTGTCCGAGTCGCCGTACTGCGGGAGGTCGACCAGGATCAACCTGCGGCCGGGCACGAGCGCGTCCACGACCGGGGCGAAGTCGGTCCACGACGAGCAGCCGGGACCGCCTCCGTGCAGGAGCACCGTCGGCACGCCGGCCCCGATCGAGCGCACATGCAGATCGAGGCCGTGCACCCGGTACCGCCGGCCTTCCCCGGCCACCGCGGGGGAACCGGCCGGTGGGTGCGACGGGTCAGCGGCCGTCGCTGGATCTTTTTCGGGCATGGCGAAACTCCGTAGCAGGTGGGCGCGGGCTGGCTCGTTGACGTGGAGAAGCGACACCCTGCGGGGTCACAGGGCTCCGAGCTGGGCTTTGGTGGGCAGAACTACAAAGAAGCAGTGTGCGTACTATGTACGCTACTTTGCACTTCGGTCAATGACCCTCGCCTTTTTAGCTCTGACCGAAACAAAATGTTTACCTGTCTGGCAGGCCAGAGGCCGGGCGGGATCGCTCGAAGGCCAGACACGGAACGCTCTTCCGGCGATCACGAGGCGGTCAGAGATCGAGCACGAGGCGGTCGGAGAGCGAACGCGAGACGCAGGGCATCATCGTGGCGCCCGAGGCCCGCTCCTCCGGCGTGAGCAGCGAGTCGCGATGGTCGGGCTCACCCTCGACGACCTTCGTCTCGCAACTGCCACAGATACCCTCGCGGCAGGCACTCGCCACCCAGACGCCCACCTCCTCCAACGCGTCGATGATGGGCAGGTCCCGCGGCACCGTCACCCGGACGTCCGACTGGCGGCACACCACCTCGAAATCCCGCTCGTCGTCGGCGTCGACCTCGGCGCGCGGCGCGGCGGCGAAGCGCTCGACGTGCAGGCTGCCCTCGGGCCAGGCGGCGCAGACGGACTCGACCGCCGACAGCAGCCCTTCGGGACCGCAGCAGTACACGGCGGTGCCCGCCTGTGGCGTGCCGAGCAGGGTGTCGAGGTCCATCCGGCCGCATTCGTCCTCGGGGAGCAGCGTGGCAGCCTGCCCGTAGGCGGCGAGTTCGGCCTGGAAGGCCATCGACGCACGCCGCCGCCCGCCGTACGCCAGCCGCCACGGGATGCCCGCGGCCTCAACGGCGGCGATCATCGGAAGGAGCGGGGTGATGCCGATCCCCCCGGCGATGAACAGGTACCGCTCGGCCGCCACCAGCGGGAAGCGGTTGCGGGGGCCGCGCGCCGTGATCAGGTGGCCGGGTCGCAGCACCTCGTGCACGTGGGCGGACCCGCCCCGGCTGTCCGGCTCGCGCAGCACCGCGATCCGGTACCGCGAGGAGTCGCCGGGCGTTCCGCAGAGCGAGTAGTGCCGCAGTCGACCGCCGAGTTCCAACTCCAGGTGGGCACCCTGTTCCCATGGCGGTAGTGGACCTCCGTCCGGGGCCTCAAGGATCACCGAGAGCACCCCCTCCGACTCCAAGGTCATCGCTCGCACCAACAGGTCCATCTCGGCCCCGCTCTCATCCATCGACCGCCTCCCATCGCGTTCCCGGCAGAATGCCTACGTGCTCGTACTATGTACGGCGCTAAGCACGAGGTCAAGAAATCCTGGTATTGACAATGGTCAGCAGTTCGTACAATGTACGAGACGTTGTCCACAGCATCGCCCGCAGAGTCACCGTCTTCCGGCGAGGACCTCGTCAGCCGGCGCCTGATCACGGAGGCCAGATTGACCACACTCAGCAACCCGACGGGATCCGGCACGGGTGGAGAGGGAAGGCCCCGGTCAGCCCCCAAGACCGCGCCCACCGCCGGAGCCAGGCCGGATCGGCAGCCCCCCGGCCAGGACTGGTCGTCCTGGCCGACCTACGAGAGCGCCTCCCTCGGCTTCCGTGATCACTGGTACCCGGTCCTCTGGGAGGAGCAGGTCGGCCAGAAGCCGGTCCCCATCACGCTTCTCGGCGAGCGGGTCGTGCTCGTCCGGCAGGACGGCAAGATCCACGCCCTGCACGACCGCTGCCCGCACCGCGGTGTTCCGCTCTCGCTTGGCCGCCGGCAGTTTCCCGGCACGATCAGCTGCCCGTATCACGGCTGGACCTACGACCTCACCGACGGCAAGCTCTGCGGGGTCCTCACCGACGGCCCCGACTCCCCCATCCGCGGACGCGTCTCGGTGCGCACCTACTCCGTCGAGCAACGCTTCGGCCTTATCTGGGTGTACGTCGGCGACGGCGAACCGCACCCCCTCGACGACGACCTGCCCGAGGAACTGCGCGACAACGCCTTCGTCCTCGGTGGCCGCACCGAGATACGCGACGGCAACTGGCGCTTCGCCGCCGAGAACGGCTTCGACGAGGGGCACGCGAAATACCTGCACAACACGGCGCTGTGGCGGCTGTTCAAGGTGATGCCCGCCTGGAACAAGACCAAGGTGGTCAACCGCGACAAGTGGCTCGTTCGGGTGCAGGAGGAGGTGCACTGGGAGGCTGAAATGCCCGGCCTCGGCCTGTGGACCAACAAGCGCTGGTGGAAGCGCATGCCCTTGCCCGACGCGCCGGGCAAGGCGAAGAACGTCAATCCGGTCATCGCTTCACTGGACCTGCCGGGCTTCGTGTCGATCAGGCTGCCCGGCATCCTGCGCGTCGCCTACCCAGATTTCATCCACTACGAGTGGTACGTGCCCGTCGACGAGGACCACGTGCGGTACGTGCAGCTCATGGTGCGCTTCGAGACCGGCCTGAAGGCGCAGGTGTTCAAGCTCAAGTACCTGACCGCGATCCGCTGGCTGTTCCACGGCCAGTTCACCGCCCAGGACGCCTGGATGGTCGACGTGATGGACGCGCCCCCCGAGAAGCTCTACCGCCCGGACCTGTCGATCACCGCCTGGCGCCGCCTGGTCGAACGGAGCTCTCCGAAGGTCCAGCCGACAGAGGCCCTGAACAACAAGCAGTGATCCCGACAGTGATCCCGACGACGATCCCGGCGATCCTCGATCGAGCATGTCGTGCGCGGTAGGGTGCCGCGTACCGAGGAGAACAACGGAGGCATGATGGTCGCACGAGAACGCCCCCGTGGCCGGGACACCGGCCGGGCGCTGACTCGCCAACAGATCGTCGACGCCGCGGTTCGCATCGGTGACCTCGAAAGCCTCGACACGCTGACCATACGGCGGCTCGCCACCGAGCTCGGTGTCGGCACCATGACGTTGTACAGCTACTTCCGCAGCAAGGACGAGATCCTCGACGCGATGGCGGACGACGTTCTCGGCCGCATCCGGCTCCCGCAGGTCGATCCAGGCGATCCGGAGGCCCTCCTGGTCGCCTGCGGCATGGCCTTCCGCGACATGATGCGGACCCATCCGTGCGTGGTGCGCCTGCTGTCGACGCGGGTCAACACGAGTCACGTATCGCTCGCGGGGTCGATGGAGGGGGTGCTCACCCTGCTGCGTGCCGCAGGGCTGTCCGACCGGCTCACCGTCCAGGCGTACGGGTTGCTGATCACCTATGCGCTCGGCTTCTCCAGCTATCAGGCCCCCCGGATGTGGGGGCACGCGGACAGGGAGGACGCCGACGAGCTACGCCGCCGGCGTCGCCACTTCTACGCCGGCCTGCCCGCCGACCGGTTTCCCAACATGGTCGACCTGTCAGAGGAGCTGACGACGCTGCCGTCGGACGACCAGTTCACCCGCGGCCTGCGCCTGCTGGTCCGCGCCCTTCTCACCGAGATGCCCACCGCCTCGCCCTGAGGGGTCGCCTCCTGGGCGTTCCTTCGGATCTCGGCCGAAGAAGCGCCTGTCTCACGCGTCGCGCTCTCGATGCCCGCGTGAGGCGGTCCCTCCACCCGCTTGGGAGCACAGGGACCACCCCGTTCAGCACCGCGTCCGGATCGCCTTCACGCTAGGCCCTGTCCTGCGGATCTTTTGCCTACTGCGGCCGGTCAGGCGGCGCCTCGCCGCGTTGTCGTCGATCACCGCAGCACGCTGCGGCTCCCTCCTCCGCCTTGCGAGGCACCACCTGACCGATCCTCGCCACGGCAAGATCCACAGGACAGGGCCTAGTTCCGATTCCAAAGGTTTCTTCGAGGGCGCCACCCTCGCCGACGGGCGGGCACCGGTGGTCAGCCGAGCAGGTGGGCGTAGCCGGGCTCCAGACCCGCCCGCGCGACGACGCCCGCCGTACGGGCCTCGAAGTCCTTCTCATCGGCCGGCGTCACGTTTCCTTCCAGGGTGACGCCCTCCGGCGGGTCGTCCCAGCCCACGGGGTCGGCGTCCCAGAAGTTGCCGCGGAAGACGACGTTTTCCAGCGGTGGCCAGACCTGCAGGGTGGCCGTGTTGTCGGCGCGCTGGACGGCGTTGCCCTCGACGGTGACCCAGGCGGCGCCGTAGTCGGTGTAGAGGGCGAAGTTGTACGGCGTGAGCGTGTCGCGCACGACGTTGCCGCGGACCACCGCGCCGTTGTCGTGGGAGTCGCCCTGCGGGCCCGACAGGTAGATGCCCCCGCCATCGGCCAGCACCTTCAGCGTGTTGAAGGTGAGGTTGTGCAGGACCCGGGTGCTCCTGCCGGCGCCGACCACGATGCCGCAGTGCGGGACGTCGTTCACCTGGTTGTGCGCGAGCGTGGAGTTCTCACTCCCGGTCACCGCGATGCCGGGCGAGCCTGAGTACTCCAGGCCGACGTCGTGTATCCAGTTGTTCTCGACCCTGGCACCGTGACCCCCGCCGATCGAGATCCCGCCGCCGCAGACGCCCTCGAACACGTTGCCCCGTACCAGAGTGTCGGTGCTGTCACCGGAGAACCGCAGGGCCGTGGCACCCAGCCTGGTGAAGCGGCAGCCCTCGATCGCGACACGCGCGACGCCTTCGAACACGACGTTCGCCGGGATCTCCGACGACGCCCCCGGAACCGTCACCCACGCTCCTTCGCCGAACGACACCTTCTCGATGGGACCGCCGTCGTAGTAGCCGGTGCCGTGGTAGTGCAGGAAGCCCTCCGAGCGACTCGGCCGCAGCCAGGTGGCGTCTGCGAAGGTGATGCCGAGGAAGGTGACGTCGCGGGTGCCCGTGGCCTTGACCAGCGTCTCCAGTACGGGCGCGACGACCTCCGTCCGCTCGGGGTCCTCGCCGGGGCGCGGCCGGTAGCTCAGGACGTGGTGACCGGGGCGGGACCTGTCGAGGGCGAAGGTGCCCGGCTCCGTCAGGAAACCCGCGCCGTTCTCCACCCGGGTCGGCAGGCCCGGGCCGTAGGATTCTCCACCGCCCTCCCACGGGACCACCGAGTTGTAAAGCCCGATCGCCCAGCCGAAGGCGGGCTGGGCCATGGTGACAGTGGTCGAGTGCTCGTCGCCTTCGACTGCGGCGACGCCGAAGCGGGCCTCCGTCCACGGGTAGACGCCGCGGAAGACGAACTCGACGTCGGCGGGGTTGCCCCAGCTTTGCGGGGCCGTGCTGTCGGTGACGTAACCTGTGTCGGTTCTGGTGGCCTTCCCGGGAATCGCGTCGATCGCGGCCCGTTCGGCCTTGCGCCCGTCGACGTAGAGCTGGCGGGTGTCGAGGTCGCCGACCTCGGCCAGCCAGACGCCGTCCCGCTCGCGCCAGCCGGTGACCCGGTGGCCGCCGCTGACGACTGCCGCTCCCAGCGCCCGGTAGGTCACGCCTGAGTCGGCCTCGGTGAGCTCGAACGTTTCGGCGAGCCGGTGGGTGCCTGCCAGCAGGTGGACGGCGACGCCCGCACCGCGGGCCTGGTCACGGGCCTGGTCACGAGCGCGGACGAGGGTGGCGAAGGGACGTTCCAGGGTGCCGGGCCAGGCGTCGTCACCGGCAGGAGACACGTATAAATCGCTCAATGAGCACTCCTCGTTTATAATGTAAACCAGGTATACAGCATAAACAGATATTTGGATCGAGTGTCAAGCAGGAGGAGAGCGGGTGGCCCCCGAGGAGGATCCGGACCGGACCGTCGAACTGCTGTGGCGGGAGTCGCGGGACGCCACGCCGCGGCGGGAACTGAGCCTCGGCGTGATCGTGCGCGCCGCCGTCGAGATCGCCGACGCCGACGGCATCGAGGGGGTGTCGATGCGGCGGGTCGGCGAACGTCTCGGCTTCACCAGCATGTCGCTCTACCGGCACGTACCGGGCAAGACACAACTCATCGATCTGATGTGCGACGCGGTGATGGGTGACGCGGCGACGACCGGGACGGACGGCGGCGACACGGCCGGCACGCCGCGCGGCTGGCGCGAGGCGCTCGAGGGATGGGCGAGGGGGAGCTGGGCCCTGTGCCGCCGTCACCCCTGGCTGGCCGGGGTGCGCGGCACCCGGCACATTCCCGGCCCGAACTCCGTCGCCCACTTCGAGTACGCGCTCGGCACCGTGGCGGGAATAGGCCTGAAGCCCGCTGAGATGGTCGCCGTGGTGGGCCTCGTCGGCCGGTTCGTGGACAGCGAGGCGGCCAGGGCGGCGGAGGCCGCCAGGGTCGAGCGGCACACGGGAGTCTCCGAGGAGGAGTGGTGGGGCGCCAGGGAGTCGCTGTACGAGAAACTCCACCTCTATCCCACGCTGACCCATGTCTGGGAGGCGGGCGGCTACGACGAGCCGGAGGACTCCTTTGAGTTCGGCCTGCGGCGCATGCTGGACGGCATCGCGGCACTGGTCCGCGAGCGTGATGAAAAGCGTGATGAAAGTGCCTCGTGTGCGATCTGTGGCACGAGCATGGACCGGGCGGAGGCGGGTCGCCCGCGCGCCTACTGCTCTCGGGCCTGCCAGCAGCGCGCCTATCGCAGGCGTCGCCGGTCCACGCCGTGACCGGGCGGCGACCCGGATCGAGCGGGTTCCGACCGGTCCCGTCCACGATCGTCACACCGGGACCCGGGAGCCGCTCGTCCCGAGCGGACGCCTACTTGCGCGAGTCGCTCAGCACCGTGAAGGTGATGCCCGCCCGCACCAGGCGGCCGATCAGCGCGTCGCCCATCGCCACGGCGGTGGTCAGCTGACCGGAGACCTCCGGGAGGTCGTCCGTCGCCAGGCAGAGCGCCGACTCGCCGAGCATCTTGGCGGTCTCGCCGTAGCCGGGGTCACCGCCCGCGACCTCGGTGACGACGCGCGCCCCGCCGCCCAGGCCGAGGAAGGTGACCTTGAACCAGCTCCTGGCCCGCTGCTCGACGCCGGGCCCCTCACCGGGTGCGAAGCGGCGCAGCAGCAGGGAGCGCGCCGGTGGGATCTGGGCGAGCAGCGCGAGGGCGCCCACCCCGGCGGCGAGGCCGAGCGCGACGGGCAGTCGCCTGACCGCGAAGTGGTGGCGGTAGGTGAAGTCGGGGCCGTAGCGGTCCAGCGCGCGGGCCGAGCGGGCGACGATCTGCGGGTCGAGCGTGGGCAGCGGCAGGGCCCACCCTCCGACGTAGCGGACCGGGCCGGGCAGGCCACGCGTCTTCCTGGTCCTGGAGGCCGCGGCGGCCCCGGGCACGATTTCCAGCTCGCGCCGGACGTGCGCGGCCTCGGCCGTCTGCCGGAAGCGGGAGATCGCCATGACGGCGGAGTGCGCGGTGCCGCCGGAGGCGGCACCGGAGGCCCGGACGAAGCCGCTGACCTCCAGCGGCACTCCCTCGGGCAGCCGCCTGACCGTGAAGTAGGCGCCGAGGTCGTGCGGGACGGAGTCGAACCCGCAGGCGTGCACGAGCTTGGCCCCGGTCCTCCTGGCCCGCTCGTGATGGCGGATGAACATGCGGTCGACGAACTCGGGCTCGCCGGTGATGTCGGCGTAGTGGGTGCCCGCGTCGGCGCAGGCGGCCACCAGCGGCTCGCCGTAGGAGACGTAGGGGCCCACGGTGGTCGCCACGACCCTGGCCTGCCTGGCGATCTCCACCAGGGAGGCCGGGTCGGTCACGTCGGCGTGCAGCAGCGGCAGCTCGGGCAGGCCGATCCGGTCCCTGACCGCTTCGAGCTTGGCCCGGTTGCGCCCGGCCAGTGCCCAGCGGAGGGCGGGACCGGCGTTGCGCGCGAGGTATTCCGCGGTGAGCGCCCCGGTGAACCCGGTGGCGCCGAACAGCACGATGTCGTACGGGCGGTCGTCAGGCATGCACCGAGATTCCTCCCCGCGGAGATCACGCGCAAGACGGGCTCGCCGGATGTGGCCGTGATCACCCCTGGACGGGCGCGGCGACGCGGGGAAGCACGTTCTCGCCGAACCAGTACGCCTCCTCCAGGTGGGGGTAGCCGGACAGGACGAACTCCTCGATGCCGAGCGAGGCGTACTCCTCGATCCGCTCGGCGACCTGGGAGTGGCTGCCGACCAGCGCGGTGCCGGCACCGCCCCGCACGAGGCCGACCCCGGCCCAGAGGTTCGGATGGATCTCCAGGTCGCGGGCGGTGCCCCCGGTGAAGCCCTCGTGCAGCTCCAGCATGCGCCGCTGGCCGACCGACTCGCTACGGCCGAGCAGCTTCCTGGCCGAGACGATGTCGGCCGGGTCGATGGCGGCCAGCAGCCGCTCGGCCTCCGCCCAGGCGTCGCGCTCGCTGTCGCGGGTGATCACGTGCAGCCGGATGCCGAAGCGGAGCTTGCGGCCCTGCTCCTCCGCCAGCTCCCGGATCCACTCGATCTTCTTCGCCACCTGCCCGGGGGGCTCGCCCCAGGTGAGGTAGACGTCCACGTGCCTGGCCGCGACCGGTCCGGCAGCCCGCGAGGAGCCGCCGAAGTAGATCTCCGGGACGGGATCGGGCGTCTCGGCGACCATCGCGCCCTCGACGCGGTAGTGGCCGCCGTCGAAATCGTAGGGGGTACCGCTCCAGGCGCCGCGCACGACCGACAGGAACTCGTCGGTGCGCGCGTAGCGTTCGTCCTTGGACAGGTGGTCGCCGAACCTGGCCTGCTCGGCGCTCTCCCCGCCGGTCACCACGTTGAGCAGGAGCCTGCCCCGCGAGAGCCGCTGGTAGGTGGCGGCCATCTGCGCGGCCAGCGTCGGCGACATGAAGCCTGGCCGGAAGGCGACGAGGAACTTCAGCCGCTCGGTCTCGCGGGTCAGCGCGGCGGTGACCAGCCAGGCGTCCTCGCACCAGGTGCCGGTCGGGGTCAGGACCGCCTCGAAGCCGAGCTGCTCGGCGGAGCGGGCGACCTGCGCCAGGTACTCGATGTCCGGCGGGCGGAACGTGGCCGCCTCGGAGCGGCCGTGCCCCCTGCTGAGGCCGTGGCCGCCCCCGGTGAGGACCCGGCTGTCACCGGCGGTGGGCAGGAACCAGTGGAACTTCATCGGATGCCTCCAGGCGTGGATCCCCCGGGCACGGACCTCTGGGCGGGCGTCACGAGGGGTTGTCCAGGGTGGCGTCGAACCTGGTGTCGACGAAGTCCGCGAACGTGACGGGGGCGGGGATGAGCTTGGCCTCGCTGAACGCGTCGGCGACGAGTTGCTCGCGGTCGACGACATCGCCGGCGAGCTTGAGGTCCCGGTACGAGCTGCGCCTGACCGCCGTACTGATGATCGCCTGGTCCAGCCCGGTGAGCTCGGAGAAGACCTTGGACCACTCGTCCTGGTGGTCGTTGGCCCACTGATGTGCCTTGCGGATGCGCGCCACCCAGTCGCTCAGCGCGGCCGTGCGGGCCGGGTCGGCGAGGGCCTCCTTCCCGGCGATCTGGAACTCGAAGCCGTTGGCGTAGCCCTCGCCGTCGACCAGGACGCGCGCCCCGGTCTGGGACTCGGCCTGGGCGGTGTAGGGATCCCAGATGGCCCAGGCGTCGATCCTGCCGGAGGAGAGCGCGGCCAGGGCGTCCGGCGGCTGGAGGTACTGGGGCTGGATGTCGGTGAAGCCCAGTCCCTCCTTCTTCAGTACCGCCAGCAGGTGGAAGTTGGCGGAGCTGCCCTTGGCCACGGCGACGCGCTTGCCGCGCAGGTCCGCCGGGGTCTTGATGGGCGAGTCCGCGGGAACGACGACCGCCTGACCGCCGAGGCCCTTCTCGGCGACCGCGATGACGGAGATCTTCGCCCCGGCTGCGGCCGCGAAGACCGGCGGCGCGTTGCCGACCGCGCCGAAGTCCACCGAACCGGCGTTGATGGCCTCCAGGATCGGTGGCCCCGAGGTGAACTGTGACCAGGTGACCTTGTACTTGACGTCGTCGAGCTGGCCGGCCGCGGTCAACAGCGCCTGCAGGCCCGTGCCCTTCTGGTCGCCGACGCGGAGCGTCACCTGTGACAGGTCGACCGAGCCGTCCGCACGGACGCCCTGTTCCTCCCCGGCTCCGCAGGCCGCGGTGAAGGACAGCAGCAGAGCCACGGCGATCGCCGCGGTGACACGACGTTTCATACGGTTCCCTCCGGGGTGACGCCCAGCCGGTTGAGCAGGGTGGAGCGCAGTGCGATGAGATCGGGGTGGTCGCGGTGGCGGGGGCGGGGCAGTTCGATCCCGGACTCGTGGGCGACGGCGCCCCCGTCGAGCACCAGGACACGGTCGGCCAGCAGCATGGCCTCGTCCACGTCGTGGGTGACGAGCAGGATGCCGGGGCGGTGCCGCGCCCACAGGTCGAGCACGAGCCGGTGGATGGTGATGCGGGTCAACGCGTCCAGGGCGCTGAACGGCTCGTCGAGCAGGAGCAGGCCGGGCTCGCGGACCAGCGCCCTGGCCAGGGAGGCCCGCTGTGCCTCGCCGCCGGACAGGGTGAGCGGCCAGTCGTCGCGCAGGGCGCCGAGACCGACCTCCTCCAGCGCGGCCAGCGCGGCGGCGCGCGGGTCGGGGGCGCGCAGCCCGAGCGCGACGTTGGCCAGGACCCGTTTCCACGGCACGAGCCGGGGCTCCTGGAAGGCCACGGCGGTGGTGCCGCAGACCTCGACCTCGCCCTCGGCACCGGGGTCGAGTCCCGCGAGCACCCTCAGCAGCGTGGACTTTCCCGAGCCGCTCCGGCCGAGCAGGGCGACGAACTCGCCACGGCCGATCTCCAGGTCGACCCCGTCGAGAACCCGCCGCTCCCCGAAGGCCCGGGTGAGTCCCCTGACCGCGGCCACCGGGGCCGCCGCACGGGGCGGGGCCGCCGCGGGGAGCGGGAGCACCGCACGCGACGAGGTCAACGTGACAGGAAGCTCTGCCGCCATGACAGGGCCCTCCTCTCCAGCAGGCGTACCAGCGCGTCGGTCAGCAGGCCGAGGATCGCGTAGACGATCAGGCCGACGACGATCACGTCGGTGCGCAGGAACTCCCGGGCATCGTTGATCATGTGTCCCAGGCCGGCGTCCGCGTTGATCTGCTCGGCCACGATCAGCGCCAGCCAGGCCACGCCCAGGCTCTGCCGCAGGCCGACGAGGGTCTGCGCCAGCGCGCCGGGCAGGACGATGTGGGTGACGGTCTCCGTACGGCTCAGCCGCAGCACCCGGGCCACCTCGGCGAGCCTGCCGTCGACGCCGCGGATCCCGGAGAAGGTGTTGAGGTAGAGCGGGAAGGCCACGCCGAGGGCGACCAGCGCCACCTTGGGCGTCTCGCCGATCCCGAACCAGAGGATGAACAGCGGGATCAGGCCGAACAGCGGAAGCGCCCGCAGCATCTGCAGCGGCGGGTCGACGACGTTCTCGCCGATGCGGCTGAGCCCCGCCACGAGGGCCAGGCCGATCCCGGCGACCGCGCCGAGGGTGAAGCCGATCGCAGCCCGCCGGAGCGAGACGGCGATCGCCTCGGGCAGGACTCCCTCTCCGACGAGCCCGGCGGCGGTGGTGAGGACCTTGACGGGCGAGGCGAGGAGTTGCCCCGGGAGAAGTCCGGCGGCGCTGGCGACCTGCCAGACGACGACGATGACCAGGGGGCTGGCAAGGCGCTGCCAGACGGCGGCGGAGGGCAGGGGCGCACGTGACCGCGTTCGCGCGGCCCGCTGCGGCGCCCCCACGTCGACGACGGGAGCCGGCACGGAAGACCTCATTCGTGGCTGGGGGCTCGGTTCCCGCCCATCGTCGGCCAAATAACCCACAAAGTCAATCGGTAATACCGGTTATGCTCGGCGTCACTCGACAAAGCCCGAGTTGGTAGGTTCTCCTGGCAAGAGAATCAGTCATACACACGCAAGGAGCTGGCACGGTGGAGGTCGAGCAGACGGCACTGCCAGGTATAGGACTGCGGCACGAGTTCACGACGCGGTCAGGCAGGCGAATAGGAATCGTCTCTCACCGCACGGGCCGCCGTGACCTGGTGCTGTACGACCCGGATGATCCCGACCGCGCATGCGAGACCATAAAACTGAACGACGAGGAGGCCGACGCGCTCGCCGAACTGCTCGGCGCCCCGCGCATCGTGCAGCGCCTCAACGCCCTGCACAGCGAGGTCGAGGGGCTCGTCAGCCTGCAACTGCCGATCGCGCCCGGTTCGCCGTACGCCGGCCGGCCGATGGGTGACGCGCGCGTCCGCACCCGCACCGGCGCCTCCATCGTGGCCGTGGTTCGCGAGGGCCAGGTGTTCGCCAGCCCCGCCCCTGATTTCGGGCTGCTCGGAAACGACGTGGTGGTCGTGGTGGGCAGCCCGGAGAGCACCTCCGCCGTCTCCGACATCCTGTCCGGCGGGTAGGAAACCTGGTGCACACGGCTATTCTTTTTCTTGAGCTCGGTGCTGTCCTTCTCGGGCTCGGCATCCTCGGCGCACTGGCCCTCAAAGTCGGCATCTCGCCCATCCCCCTGTACCTCATCGCCGGACTGGCCTTCGGCACCGGCGGCATCCTGCCCCTGGCCACCAGCGAGGAGTTCACCTCCGTCGGCGCCGAGCTCGGCGTCATCCTGCTGCTGCTCACCCTCGGCCTGGAGTACAACGCCTCCGAGCTGGTGACGAGCCTGAAGGGCAACGCCCGCGCGGGCGTGGTCGACCTGGTGCTCAACGCCGCGCCGGGCGCGATCACCGCGCTGCTGCTGGGCTGGGGGCCGGTGGCCGCCATCGCCATGGCCGGTGTCACCTACGCCACCTCCTCCGGCATCACCGCCAAGGTCCTGTCCGACCTGGGGTGGATCGGTAACCGCGAGACACCGGTGGTGCTGTCGCTGCTGGTCTTCGAGGACCTGACGATGGCCGTCTACCTGCCGATCCTCACCGCGGTGCTGGCCGGGCTGAGCTTCGCCAGCGGTGCGATCGCCGTGGCGATCGCACTGGGCACGGTCAGCGTCGTGCTGCTGGTCGCGCTCCGCTACGGCAGGTTCATCGAGGCGTTCGTCTCCAGCCCCAACTCCGAGGTGCTGCTGCTGAAGGTCATCGGTCTCGCGCTGCTGGTCGCCGGGGTGGCCCAGCAGCTCCAGGTCTCGGCCGCGGTCGGCGCCTTCCTGGTCGGCATCGCCCTTTCCGGCGAGCTGGCCGAGGACGCCCAGGAGCTGCTCACCCCGATCCGCGACCTGTTCGCCGCGGTGTTCTTCGTCTTCTTCGGCCTTCAGACCGATCCGACCAAGATTCTCCCGGTTGCCGGGCTGGCCGTGCTCCTCGCCGTGATCAGCATGATCACGAAGCTGCTCACCGGCGCCTACGCCGCCCACCGGGCGGGTATCGCCAGAGCCGGACAGGCTCGGGCCGGAATCGCGCTCATCCCCCGGGGCGAGTTCAACATCGTGATCGCCGGTCTCGCGGTGGCCGCCGGGGTCCATCCCGACCTGGGCCCGCTGGCCGCCGCCTACGTGCTCATCCTCGCCGCGTTCGGCCCGCTGGCCGCCCGGATCATGCAGCCCTTCATCACCGCCATCGCCAAACGCGCCTGACGCGCCCGACCTGATACCCGACCTGATACGTGGGCCCGGCCGCGGCGACGGACGCGGCCGGGCCCACGGGCATTCCTACCTGTCCTGGAGCACGGACAGGACGTTGCCGGCGGGGTCCCTGAACCAAGCGATGCAGGGGCCGCCTTCCCGCATGACGCCCCTGTCGTCCTGCGTGAAGCCGTTATAGCGCTCGAAGGTCACACCCCGTCCGCCGGACAGGTCATCGCCCCGCCGCGGCGAGATACTCCTCGCTGAGCTCGATGATCTGGATGTAGTTGCCGTCCGGGTCCACCAGCGTGCCGAACAGCCCGGCGTCCCGCCGCTCGACCTCCACCAGCCAGGTCGCCCCCAGGCCGTCGAGGTGCGCGGCTGCGGCACGGGCGTCCGCCACGTGGAAATTGAAGATCACCCGACCGGGCTCGGCGGTCGCCGGAGCGACGTCGGTGCGGTTTTCGAAGAGGACCCGGACACCGCCGAAGTCGATGAAGCCGTCTCCGAAGTGCTCGGGTGCCAGCGCGGCGAGGTACCAGGCGTGGAGCCTGACGGGGTCGACGCTACCGAGCAGGATGCTGCCGAGGGCAGAGCTCTTCATGTCTTGTCCTTTCCCGCACCCGGCACGGGGCGGTTCTCTTCCGGCGGCGAATCTCAGGACGCCCTCGTCGGGAGCGTCTCACCTGGGACGTCGGAGTCGACGACGCGTTCTCGACATCACGCCGGAAATATCTTCGGCGGCGGCCGTGGCCGCCACCGGGTGCCGGGTGCAGGAAGCCGGGGAGGCCGAGTACGGGCGGCCTCCCCGGCCTTGGGCGCGCCGGGACGGTGTCCGCCCGGCAGGCCGTCTCGGGCTCAGGCGACGAGCCTCGACCACTCCTCGGCGAGCAGTTCGTAGGAGCGGACCCGGTCGGCGTGGTCGTGGGTGATGGTGGTGACGAGCAGTTCGTGGGCGCCGGTGACGTCACGCAGGACGCGCAGCCTCTCGGCGACGGTACGCGGGGAGCCGACGAACTGGGTGTCCAGCCGGTCGGCGACCAGCGCGCGGTCCTCCTGGCTCCACTCGTGGGCCGCGGCCTCCGCCGGTGTCGGGAACGGGATCGCCCCGGCACCGCTGCGGATGCTGCGGACCCAGAGCCCGTACGGGGAGGCGAGCTCGCGGGCCCTCTCGTCGTCCTCGGCCACCACGACGTCCGCCGAGACGATCAGGTGGGGTTCCGCCAGGATCTCCGAGGGCTTGAACGCCTCCCGGTACGCCTCCGCAGCCTCCAGCACGCCGGACGGGCTGACGTGGTAGTTCGCCGCGAACGGCAGCCCCCGCTCCCCCGCCACCTGCGCGCTCTGCCCGCCGCTGCTGCCCAGGATCCACAGCCGCAGGTCCGCGCCCTCGCCGGGCACCGCGTGCGCGGCCACCCCCTCCGGGGAGCGGTAGGTGCCGGCGATCAGCGCCGCGATGTCGTCCACCTGGTCGGCGAAGTCAGGGCTTTCCGCGCCGGGCTGCTGGAGCAGCGAGCCGTACAGGGAGAGCAGCGGCGACCTCGCGAGCGCGGTGAAGGAGAAGGGTTCGGGGATGAGCAGGCCGTCCACGACCCTGGCGGGCCTCGGCGCGGGCGGGGCCTTCTTCGCCAGCTCGGCGAACTCGGCCTTACGCTGGCCCGACCGGCCCAGGCCGAGGTCGACCCGGCCGGGGTGAAGCGCGTCGATGAGACCGAACTGCTCGACCACCGACAGCGCGGTCTGGTGCCCGAGCTGTACGGCTCCCGAGCCGACCCTGATCGTGCTGGTCGCGGCGGCCACCAGGGCGATGAGCACGGCCGGGGCCGCGCTGGCGACGCCGGACGCGAAGTGGTGCTCGGCCACCCAGTAGCGGAGGTAGCCGAACTCCTCGGCCCGCCTGGCCAGGTCCAGGGTGTTGCGCAGCGCGTCGCCCGGCGTGCCACCGGACGGGACGGGGGCCAGGTCGAGGACGGACAGGGAGGTCATGAGCGCACCCCGTCCCGCGCGCTCTCGTACCGGGGGAACGGTCTGCTGGGGATCTCCGCGCGCAGCACCGGGGCGATGTCGCTCTGGAAGAGCTCCAGTGCCGTCCGGTGCTGCTTGTCGGTGAGGCCGTCCGCGTCCGCGTGCAGGTGCATGACCTCGTGCCCGAGCCGCTCGTGGTAGCGGTGCACCTTGTCGATGATCTGCTGCGGGCTGCCGACCAGGATCGAGCTGCGCTCGATCGCGTCCTCCAGGGTGTGGAAGACCGGGTCCACCCCGACCTTCTTGAACAGCTCCAGCCTGGCGTTGAAGATCGGCCGGTAGGTCTCGATCGCGTCCTGGGAGTTCCTGGCCGCGTAGTACCCGGCGGTGCCCGCTCCCACCAGGGCGTCGGCGGGGTCGTGACCGTGGAACTCCCAGCGTTCCCGGTAGTAACGGATCAGCTCGGCGTACGGCTCGACCGGGTTGCTGACGTTGGCGGAGAACAGCGGGTCTCCGTACTGGGCGGCGAGGTCCACCGACTCCTTGCTGGTGGCGCTGCCGTGCCAGACGCGGATGGGCCGCTGCAGCGGGCGCGGCCAGGTCTCGGCGTCGGTCAGGGACGGCCTGAACCTACCGGACCAGGTCACCCTGTCCTCCCGCCACAGGCGGCGGAACAGCTCGTAGCCCTCCCGGTTGCGCTCCCACTGGTCCTCGCCGGTCACGTGGAAGAGCTGGGCCTGCGCGGCTCCGTTGCCCTTGCCGATGATGAGCTCCAGGCGGCCGTCGGAGAGGTGGTCGAGGGTGGCGTAGTCCTCGTAGGCCCGTACCGGGTCCAGCAGGCTCAGCGTGGTGACCGCGGTGAACAGTTTGATCGTCGACGTCTTCGCCGCGATGTGGCTGAGCACGACCGGCGGGGAGGAGGAGATGAACGGGCGCTCGTGCCGCTCCCCGACGCCGAAGCCGTCAAAACCGAGCTCCTCGGCCAGCACGGCGTTCTCGACCACCTCGCGCAGGCGCGCGTTGGTCGACTTGAGCTCACCGGTGACGGGGTTGGGGCCGTGGACGATGAGGGTGATGGCGAGGAATTTCAACGGTGCTCCTCCAGCCCCAGGTGGCCGCGTAGCGTGGTGGTCTCATACTCCGCGCGGAGGACTCCGCGCTCCTGCAGCAGCGGGACGACCTTGTCGACGAAGTCGTCCAGGCCACCGGGGGTGAGGTGCGGCACCAGGATGAAGCCGTCGGCGGCGTCGCTCTGCACGAACTCGTTGATCTCCTCGGCCACGCGCGAGGGCGAGCCGATGAAGGACTGCCTGCCGGTCACCTCGATGACCAGGTCGCGGATGCCGAGCCGTTTGGACTCGGCCAGGGCCCGCCACTCCGCCGCCGTGGCGAGCGGGTCCCTGGACATCCGGGTCCGGCCCTTGATGATCGAGTCTTCCGAGACGTCCGGGTCGATCTCGGGCAGCGGGCCCTCGGGGTCGTAGGCCGACAGGTCGCGGTTCCACAGCTGCTCGAGCAGCAGGATCGCGGTCTGCGGGCTGACCTGCTGGCGGCGGATGTGGTCGGCGTTCTCCTGGGCCTCGGCGTCGGTGTCACCGAGCGCGAACGTGACACCGGGGAGGATCTTCAGCGAGTCGGGGGACCTGCCGTGCGCGGCCAGCCTCGACTTGATGTCGCGGTAGAAGGCCTGCCCCTCTTCGAGCCTGCTGTGCCGGGAGAAGACGGCGTCGGCGGTGGCCGCCGCGAAGGCCCTGCCGCCCTCGGAGTCTCCGGCCTGGATGGTCAGCGGGCGGCCCTGCGGGCCGCGCGGCACGGTGAAGTGGCCGCCGATGTCGAAGTGGGTGCCCCGGTGGGCGAACTCCCCGGCCTCCCTCCTGGCGAACGTGGCCGTCGCCGGGTCCGCGACGAGGTCGCCGGTGGCCCAGGAGTCCCAGAGCTCGCGGACCGTCCGGACGAACTCCTCGGCCCGCTCGTAGCGTTGCGAGTGCTCCAGGAAGCCGCCCCTGCGGAAGTTCTCGCCGGTGAACGCGTCGGAGGAGGTGACGACGTTCCACCCGGCCCGGCCGCCGGACAGGTGGTCGAGGGTGGCGAGCTTGCGGGCGAGCTCGTACGGCTCGTTGAAGGTGGCGTTGACGGTCCCGGCCAGGCCCAGGTGGTCGGTGACCGCGGCCAGCGCCGAGAGCACGGTGAGCGAGTCGGGGCGGCCGACCACGTCGAGGTCGTGGATCCTGCCGCGCTGCTCGCGCAGCCGCTGCCCGTCGGCCAGGAAGAAGAAGTCGAACCTGCCGCGCTCGGCGGTCCGCGCCAGGTGGACGAAGGAGGCGAAGTCGATCTGGCTGCCCGAGGCCGGATCGCTCCAGACCGTGTGGTTGTTCACGCCCGGGAAGTGGGCGGCGAGGATGACCTGCTTCATCGTCGGCTCCCTGCGTAGCGGCTGGCGGGTCGGGGCAGGTGGAGGTGGCCGCGGAGCGTGCCGGCCTCGTACGCGTGGCGGAAGGCGCCGCGTCCGCGCAGCTCGGGCACCAGGCCGCGGGTGATCGCGGTCAGGTCGGTCGGCAGCACGGCGGGCCGGAGCCGGAACCCTTGCAGCCCGGCCGCGCACCACTCCAGGAGCAGGTCGGCGAGCTCTCCCGGGGTACCCGTGAAGATCGCGGCGTCGGAGGTGTACGTGGCGCCGTCGAGCTCGTCGAGCCGTGCCCTGCGTTCGCGGGCGCCCTTCGCGTCGTCGTCGAGGAGGACGACGAGGTCCGCGAATATCCTCAGCTCCTCCGCGGCCGGATCGCGCACCTGCCCGGAGATCTCACGTACCTCGCGCACGATGGCCCGCGCCTGCTCACTGTCGTGTGGCGTGACGTAGACGACGTCGGCGCCGCGCGCGGCGAACTCGTACGGGAGCCGGGAGTGGGCCAGCGCGGTGACCAGCGGCTGCCCCTGGGGCGGCCTCGGCACGATGGAGGGCCCCTTGACCGTGAAGCTCGTCCCCTCGAAGTCGACGTAGTGGAGTCTGTCCCGGTCGACGAACCGGCCGGTGGCCACGTCGCGGATGACCGCGTCGTCCTCCCAGCTGTCCCAGAGGCGCCGCACGGCCTCGACGGCGTCGGCGGCGTCGGCGAACAGCTCCCGCACGACGTCCGCCTTGTCGAGGTCGCCGAGGTTCTCGGGGCGGAGCTCGGGAACCTCCCGGCGGCCGAAGTGGGCCGCCTCGGTGCGGCGCCCGGAGATCTGGGCGCGCCATCCGGCCCGCCCGGTACTGACGTAGTCAAGGGTGGCGATGGAGCTCGCGACGTGGAAGGGCTCGGTGTGCGTGGTGGTCGCCGTGGGCACCAGCCCGATCCGGCTGGTCAGGGGGGCGATCCTGGAGGCCACCAGGACGGCGTCGAACCGGCCGCGCACCTGGTCGACACGGCCGTCGTGGCCGTCCAGAAGAGTGGTCTGCAGGGCGAGGGAGTCCTCGATGGTGACGAAGTCGAGCAGGCCGTGCTCGGCTTCGGCCACCAGTTGGGCCCAGTAGGCGGCGGTGAACAGGGCTTTCGGGGAGGCGGCGGGATCGCGCCAGGCCGCGGGGTGCCATCCGGCGCCGTCGAGAGCGACGGCGAGATGCAGGGGAACTGCCGACATACAACGACAGTAACATTAAAACCCGTAATCTCTACATGTTTAGTTGGTTATATCGTGAGAGATCGACCGGCAGGCCCGGCGTGCCCCGAGGCACGCTTCCGGGAGCCGCGGCTCGGAGTGGATCTCCAGGAGCGGGTTCCGGCGGAACCTCCATGGCACGGACCTGCACGGAACGCCCCGGAGCGATCCCTCCCAGAGGCCGTCCTCCTGCCGCCGACGCCGGGATCTGGTAGGCATTTGTCCCGTGATGCGTTTGCTGACGGTCCTCGCGACCGCCCTCCCCCTCCTGGCGGCCCACACTCCGGCCTCGGCCGCCGCCCGCGGCAAGCCGCATGTCCCGGCCGGGGTGACCGCCGGTTACGTGGTCTTCGACCGGCAGACCGCGAAGGTGACCGAGTACCGCAACGCGCATCGGAGGTTCCGGTCGGCGTCGGTGGTGAAGATCCTCATCGCGATCGACCATCTGGAGTCGCACAGCGGCGTCTCCAAGAAGGACCTGGCGCTGCTCAAGGTCATGCTGCGGGTCAGCGACGACGCCGCCGCGACCTCCTTCTGGAGCAGAGGCGGTCAGGGAAGGATCATCCAGCGGATGGCACGCAAGCTACAACTCACCGACACCGCTCCCCCACCGGCCGACAAACCAGGCTTCTGGGGCTATACTTCGCTCAGCGCGATGGACGTCGTCAAGACCTACCGCTACCTGCTCGACCGGGCCGACCCCAAGGTCAGCGCTCTGATCCTGGGCCACCTGCGCAGGGCCGGGCAGTGCGGCTCCGACGGCTTCGACCAGTACTTCGGCATCCCTCGCGGGGTGCGCGGGCCGTGGGCGGTCAAGCAGGGCTGGTCGGGGTATGGCTCCACCCCCCCGGTCCGCTGCCGCCCGGCGACCTCTCCCGCCACCCGCACCGCCTCCGCCGCCTTCACCTCCGCCTCTCCGGCTCCGGTGGCCCTGGGCGCCACCGCACCGAGCGGGGGCACCACGGCGGCACCCGCCGGGGCCGGTCCCGTGCCCGATCTGGGCCGTCCCGTACTGCACAGCACCGGCCTGGTCGGCCCCGGGGAGCGCTGGATCATGGTCCTGCTGACCGCCCACCCGGCCGGGGCCACCTGGCAGCGCTCCACCGGCCAGACGACGAAGCTGGCCCGGGAGGTCCATCTCAGCGGGACCTCCTGACCACCGGCTCCCCGAAGTGGGCGGCCGCGACCCGCTTGGGCACGACCATCCGCCAGGCGTCCTCGACCAGCTCGCGCAGCTCGGTCGCGTCGATCGCCGCGAGCCGGACCCGCACCCAGTTGTAACGCTCGTCGGAGGGCCGGGGCATGTGGAACGTCTCCGGCGCGGACGCGATCAGCGCGGCCCGCTCCTCCTTGGGGAAGGCGAATCCCATCGAGGTCTCGTCGGGCGAGATCGCGGCGTAGACGATCCGGCCCACCCGGAACGTCACCCGGTCCCTGACGAGCCTCTCCTCGGTCCTGGGCAACGCCATGGCGACGCGGCGCACATCGTCGGCCGTGATCATCGCGACGACTCGTCGAGGGAGGCGATGACCCGGCGCAGGGTCCGCTGCAGGTCGAGGACCTCCGAGGGGGTGAGCCCGGCGGCCTCGAAGATCTGGCCGGGGACGTCGCACGCCCGCTCCCCCAGCTCGACGCCCTCAGGCGTGGGCCGTACCAGCACGGAGCGCTCGTCGGAGGCGCTGCGCTCGCGGCCCACCAGGCCCGCCGCCTCCAGCCTCTTCAGCAGCGGCGACAGGGTGCCCGAGTCGAGCCGCAGCGTGAGACCGAGCTCCTTGACCGTCACCGGCCCGCGCTCCCAGAGCACCGTCATCACCAGGTACTGCGGGTAGGTGAGGCCCAGCTCGCTCAGCACCCTGCGGTAGACCGCGTCCAGCGCCCGCGAGGCCGCGTGCACGTCGAAACAGACGAGGTTCTCGACAGAGATCTTCATGATCCTGATTATACCGAACTTGACTGTTGCCAACTAAATTGCACACAATTGAGTTGTCCAAAATCGAGAAGGGGATCCCGATGAGTACGCTCTACACCGCCATCGCCACCGCCAACGGCAGGGAAGGCCGGGCGGTCTCGTCCGACAAGCGCCTCGACGTGACCCTCGCGCCGCCACGGGAGATGGGCGGCTCCGGCGAGGGCACCAATCCCGAGCAGCTGTTCGCGGCCGGCTACGCCGCCTGCTTCGCCAGCGCGCTCCAGCTGGTCGGCCGGAGGGAGAAGGCCGACGTCTCCGAGGCGTCGGTGACCGCCGAGGTGAGCCTCCACCCGGAGGGCAAGGGCTTCGCGCTCGGGGTGACGCTGCGCGTCGAGCTGCCCGACGAGCTGCACGGCGAGACCGGCACCGCCCTCGTGGAGGCCGCCCACCAGGTCTGTCCCTACTCCAACGCGACCCGTGGCAACATCCCGGTCAACCTGGTGATCGAGTAATCGCGCCCTGGAGGAGACCCACGATCAGGGAAGCGGCCGGCGACCGGCGAAGCCCAGCTCGTCGCGGTGGTACCAGGCCAGGTCGCGGTCTCCTTCGAGCCAGCACAACCGCACCGAAACCCCGTCGAGCACCGAGGGGAAGTCGACGAGCAAGGGCGCGACGCCCTTGACCTCGACGCCCCGCTCCTCGAACCAGCCGAGGATCTCCTCCAGCCTGGCCTCGTACGCCTTCGCCTCGGCCAGCCCGCCGGCTTCCGAGGTGCCGGTGCTGCGGAGCTCGTACGCGAGCTCGGCCAGTTCTCCCCGCATCGTCACGAACGCGGCGGCCCGCTCCAGCAGCGCGGGCATGAGCGCCCGCGCCTCCTCGACGGTGAAGGTCCCATCCACCCCTGCACGCTAGCGTGTCCCGGCCCGAAGCGTGCAGGGGGCCAGGAATGTTGTCAGCATAAGCTGACAAAAGTGAATCCGTCAGCTTATGCTGACAACATGGGATCGCTGAGCGAGTTCTCCGAGGCCGTCGACGGCGAGGACCCGGTGGCGGCGCTGGCGGCCGTGGCGGCACTGCGCAGGCTCCTGGAGGAGCTGGAGGCGGCGCACGTCATCGAGGCCAGGACCCGGGGCTCGTCCTGGGAGGCCATCGCCGCGGCGCTCGGCGTCAGACGGCAGACGGCGCACCGCAAGCACGCACACCGGATCATCGACGGCGGGAGCTGACAATGTTCGCGAGGTTCACCCCCGAGGCCCGGCGGACCACGGTCCGGGCCGGGCTGCTGGCACTCGACCACGGCCGCACCACGCTCGACGAGGACATGCTCCTGCTCGCCCTGGCGGAGTCATGGCCCGCGGCGGGTTTCGATGTCAGCCCGGAGGCGGTCCGCGCGGAGATCGGGGAGCGCGAGGCGGCACGGGGCCTGATGGGCGACCGCGAGCTGCTGGCCGCCATCGGCGTCGACCTGGACGAGATCAGGCGGCGTCTGCCCTCCCGGCGGGACGACCCCCTGGCGTGGCGGCTGTCGCGCTCCCGGCTGCGCCCGCTGAACGTGGTGCTCAGCGGCCCGGCCGGGGACCTGCCCCTCACCGCGAGGGCGAGGAAGGTCGTCGAGGTCGCCTTCAGCACCGGCGGCCACTCCGGGGTGACCGGGGAGGACCTGCTCAAGGGCCTGCTGGCCGACGGCTCGAACGCCTCGGTCTCCATCCTGCACCGCCTCGGCATCGACCTCCGCGGCCTCGCCGCGAGCATCGGCTTCCTGCACCGGTCCGCCTGAGCGGGTCCAGCACGGTCAGACCTCGATCCCGTAGAAGCGCGCGGCCCGACCACGGCGCCCGGAAGGACCCCGCGCCCATCGTCGGTCACCTCGACCTCCAACTCGTTCCCCGCCACGGCGACACGCACGTGGCAGG
>NZ_JBEXUE010000078.1:0-28659 GCF_040614275.1 Streptosporangium sp. NPDC006013 | reverse complement strand
CGTCGGGGTGCGGGGCGGCGGGGTAGCCGAAGACGTAGACGGGCTTTCCGGTCTTCTGGTTCCAGGTGAAGCCCTGGCCACCGACGTTGTCACCCAGGCGGCCGACATCCTTGGAGAGCAGGATGTAGTAGTGCGAGCCGCGCGACCACTTGGGACCGCTGAACCCCGCGTACTCGGCCTTGGTGACCTGCTTGACGCCGTTGAAGGCGACTCCGTTGTAGACGGTGACGAAGGCGTAGTCCTTGTCGTAGTCCTCGTAGTTGGCGAAGTCGTAGTGCGTCCACGCCGACTTGCCGACGTAGATGCCCCACGGGGTCTTGCCCTGGTAGTAGCCGGGGACGAAGACCCACTTGTCGAGGGTGTCGCTGTTGCTGCCGGGGTCGTAGACGCAGTGGCCGGCCGTGGCGACCAGGTTGCGGTACTTGCCCTGGATCGAGGTGGCCGAACACCACCGGTACTGCCCGTTGACGACGAAGAACACCTTGCCGATGGTCTTGGGCAGGTTGACGTTCTTGGCGAGCGACGGGGTGGGCTTCTCGGAACCGGTCGGGCCGACGCTGCCGGGACTGCCGTCGGGGGAGAAACCGCCGCCGACCTTCATCTTCGGGGCACCGGGGTCCGCGTTGTAGACGGTCGCCCTCTTGAGGGCGGCGAAGTTCGAGGCCGCCCAGAAGTTGATGACCGAGACCGCCGAGGAGTTGTTCCCGGCCATCGGGTCGGTCGCCCAGTCGGGGGCGGCCTGAGCGGTGCCCGCCAGGGGGCCGACCAGGGTGGTGGCCAGCAGGGCGGTGGCGGCTGCGGCGCCACCGAGGGGAAGAAGAGAGTGCTTCAAAAGACGAGCTCCTTGCGCTGCAACGTTCCCGGACGTCCGGGAACTGCGGGACGACAAGCTACGAACCTATGCAGGGATCGCCGGGCCAAACGTCGTCTAAGCCTCTCTTAAGGCTCTCTTAAGGCGGCTTTATGTTCGGGGCGCCTGCTGGGTGGCCGCCCAGTGATAGGCGACGTAGGTCGCCGCGATGAAGTACGGGGAGGAGATCCGGTCGTACCTGCGGTCGGTGTCGGTGTCCCAGGCGAAGCTGTTGACGCCGTTGAGGTAACCGAGCGCGGTCCTGTTGTCGTAGGAGATCAGCCAGGGGCCACCGCTCGCGCCGTTGGTGAATCCGCAGGTCAGGGCGATACCCTGCTCGACCAGGCGAGCGGGGGCCCGCACCTTCTCGGTGCGCCCGTCGCACGACTTGAGCCGCTGGCCGTCGTAGGGCCTGCTGCCGTCGGGGTGCGGGGCGGCGGGGTAGCCGAAGGCGAGGGTGAACAGGCCGGTGCCCCGGTTGGTCGCCAGGCCCTGCCCGCCGACGTTGTCCTCCAGGCTTCCGACACCCTCCATCTCGTAGGTGCCGGCGGTCTTACCCGCCTTCCACCTGAAGCCGTCGTGCACGGTGACGAACGCGTAGTCGTAGTCGTAGTCACCCCTGCCGACGAAGTCCTCGTGCAGGTTGAGCGAGTGGCCGACATAGATCCCGTACGGGGTGTTGCCCTTGTCGTAGCCGGGGATGAAGATCCAGTACTCGGCCTGACTGCCCGTCTTGGCGTCGTAGGCGCAGTGTCCGGCCGTCGCGACCAGGTTGTGGTTGGCCGCCGCCACCGAGGAGGCGGAACACCAGTAGTCCTTGTTGCCGATCCGGAAGAACACCTTGCCGACGGTCAGCGGAGAGCCGCCGGAACCCGGAGCCCGCTTCTTCGGGAGGGTGGGCCTGACCAGCGGCGCGGCCCCCCCGGGCTTGGCGGCGCTCTTCCCGCCGACGGCCGCGGTGGTGGTCTCCTCGGTCATGGCCGTCGTGCCGCCCGCCTCCCCGGCGGCGGCGGCCGTGGCGCTTCCGGCCGTGGCGCTTCCGGTGGCGGTGTTTCCGGTGCTGGGGGACGGCGAGGGAGTGGTGCTTCCGGATTTCACCCCGGGTGTCGCGGGCACGTTGTCCATGGCCTGCTTGAGCCTGGCCGGGCTCCAGTACTCCGCGATCCGCCGCATGTCGGCGACGCTCTTGGTCAGCGGGATCGAGGTGATGCCGCTGGGCACCGTGTTCAGCGGACCCGCCGCGGCGCTCCCGGCGAATGCCGACGTCATGGTCACACAGGCGGCGATCAGCGCCCCAAGCGTGGCCGTGAGCCGCCGTACGCGGGAGGACATGAGGGGGATTCCTTTCGGAGGGCCGGAGTTTCAGAGGGCTACCAGGGATGCAAGGGGTGATTTTTCCAGATCAACTTGGTTTTGGGCAGTTCGCTGGACCGATCCGCTCATGCTCCGTTATCTGGTCAGTGTGTCTGAGGGTGTATAAGCACCCCGTGAAGCTGCGGAAAGGGCCCGGTGTGTACCGGGCCCTTCCTGGTTCACACAGCCTGCGTCCTAGGCCGGGAGCTTCCCGGTCCAGAGGTTGGCCGCGTGCTTGTAGATGCCGTACGTCTCACCGTTGAAGTACGGGGTGGTGACGCGGTCGTAGCGGTTGTTCTTGTCGCTGTCGACGGTCAGGCTCACCACACCGTTGAGGTAGCCGGTCCGCTTGCTGTTCTTGTACTGCAACAGGAAGGGGCCGCCGCTGGCGCCGGGAGTGAAGGCGCACTTGATCGCCTGGTGCTCCTCGGCCTTGTAGGCCGCGACGACGGGCGCGGCGACGGTCGTGCCGTAGCACCACTTCTGGGTGTGACCGGAGTACGGCTTGTCGCCGTCCAGGTGGGCCGAGGTCGGGTAGCCGAACGTGAAGACCTTCTTGCCCAGCTTCTGGTTCCAGGCGAAGCCCTGGCCGCCGACGTTGTCGCCGAGGCGTCCCGCGTCGGCGAGGAGCACCACGAAGAATCTCGTGTAGTAGTAGAGCTCCTTCACGCTGGTCTTGACCCATTTCTTCACGAAGAACCGGGTCTTGTACCAGGCGATCTCGTTGCCGTTGACGTCCTTGGTGGCTTCAAGCTTGCCGAGGAAGTTACCCTCGGCCTTCTGCTTGACCAGCTCCCGGTACTCCTCCTGGCTGATGGCCACCTTGCCCTTGTCGTCGCTGAAGCGCTCGAACTTGGCATGGTTGTCCAGGCCGTTGGGGGCGGCCTTGTAGGCGCTCTCGACGACCTCGACCGCCGTCAGCTTGACGCCTCCCCGGCCGTCCTTGACGTACTCCTCGATGTACTTCTCGGCGTCGGCGGGCTTGGCGACGGTCTCGACCTTGGGGTCGGCCGACTTCTTCCAGTAGGGCCCGTTCTCGCCGTACTTCTCGATCCCCGCCGCGTACTCGGTCTTGGAGATCTCCTTGTCCTCGGTGTACTTGTGCCCCTTGGTGGCCGCGTACGTGGGCGCGGTCACCTCCTTGACACCGGTCTGCTTGATGCCGTTGTAGACGTTGACGAAGGCGTAGTCGTAGTCGTAGTCCTCGTAGACCGTGAAGTCGTCGTGGGTGTTGACCTTGGCGCCGACGTAGATGCCCCAGGGAGCCTTGCCCTGGTAGTAGCCCGGAATGAAGACGAAGTTACTGAACGGCTTGTTCGTGTCGGTGTCGTAGACGCAGTGGCCGGCGGTGGCGACCAGGTTGCGGTACTTCGACTGCACGGAGCTGCCGGAGCACCAGCGCTCCTGCCCCTTGTTGTCGACGAAGAAGACCTTGCCGACGGTGATCGGGAGGTTCACGTTCCGCGACTTGCCGGCGGACTTGCCGCCCTCGCCGGTGGGGGCGACGACGCCGGGCTTGCCGTCGGCGGCCGCCCTGGCGGCGCCGGTCTTGTTCAGCTTCGCCGAAACGGTGGAGTCGGAGAGGTAGGTCTTCGCCGACTTCAGCTTCGAGGCGGTCCAGTAGCCCGCGATGGCCTTCGCGTTACCGGAGGGGGTGAGCGCCGTCGACTTGATGTCGGGGTCGGCGGTGCTCGCCTGGGCGGTGGCGGGGAGGGAGGCGCCGATCATCGCGGCTGCCGCGAGGGCACCGCCGAGGGGAAGGATCAGGCGCTTGGCTCGGGGGTTCAATGAAGCTCCTTCTTTGTCATGGATCACTCGGGACGCGATCCACGCATGCGTAAAGAGACAAGAGGTGACCGTACTCGGCAAAGATGGGGTAAAGGGCTACAAAACGGGCAACAGCCTGGACCGATATGATTTCGTTACCAAATTCATGGAACCGGAAATCTGTTCCACCCGTCTGATCTTCCCTTGCTTGATCGAGAGGTCTCGTACGGCTCATTTGAGCGTGTGAACTGCGGAAACGCCGAGACTGGTCGTTGGGTGTCCCTCGCCTCCGGAACGTTCCGGGGAGGAGGGGCCGTGGCCGCCGACGCGACGAGGGGCCCGATCCTGAGACCGGGCCCCTCGTCATTCCTCCGGCCGGCCGCGGGTATACGGCGACGCTGTGCGTCGTGCGGGTCAGTCGGTCCAGCGGTTGGCCGCGGCCTTGTAGACCTTGTAGGTGTCGCTGTTGAAGTACGGCGAGGAGATCTTGTCGTACCGGTCGTTCTTGTCGGTGTCCCAGGCGATGCTGTTGACGCCGACCAGGTAGCCGGTCCGGCTGGAGCTCTTGTACTTGTAGAGCCACGGGCCGCCGCTCGCGCCCGCGGTGAAGGCGCACTTGAAGCCGATGTGCTCCTGGACGTTGTACTTCGGCGCGGCCGGCATGGCGCCGGTCTTGCCGTAGCACCACTTCATCGTGCGACCGGAGAAGGGCTTGTCGCCGTCGGGGTGCAGTCCGGCCGGGTAGCCGAAGGCGAAGACCGTGTTATTGATCTTCTGGTTCCAGGCGAAGCCCTGGCCGCCGACGTTGTCGCCGAGCCGCCCGACCTTCTTGATGATCGGGTGCCACTTGCCGTCCTTGTCCTTCTCCCAGTTCACCTTGAACCCGGAGTGGACGTTGACGAAGGCGTAGTCGTAGTCGTAGTCCTCCTTCACCACGAAGTCGTCGTGCGCGTTGAACCACTTGGCCGCGTAGATGCCGTAGGGGTTCTTGCCGTCCCACGCCTGGTCGCCGTCCCAGTAGGACGGGATGAAGATCCAGTTGTCGTAGAACTGGTTGGTCTTCACGTCGTAGACGCAGTGCGCGGAGGTGGCGACCACGTTGCGGTACTTGCCCTGGACGGAACTGCCGGAGCAGTACTTCCAGCTCTTCGGGTCCGCCGGGTTGGCGCCGGGCAGGGTGAAGAAGACGCGGCCGACGGTGTTGGGCAGGTTGACGTGCTTGCTCTTGGCGGACTTGGCGCCCTCCTCGCCGATCGGCGGGACCGCTCCGCCGGGGCCGTCGGGGCCCGCGGCGCCGGAGGCCTTGCCGCCCTTGATGCTCAGGTCGAGGTCGCCGGTGGCGTCCGTGGCCTTGCGCATGCGCTCGGGCGACCAGAAGGAGGTGGCCTCCGTGGCCGTCTCAGAGGCCGGGGAGCTGACCACATCGTTGGGGGCTTGAGCGGCGTTGGCACCTGTGGTGGCGCCGATCACTCCGGCGATCATGAGAACGCCGGTGAGGGGGATCGTGAGGCGCCGTGCTCGGGAATTCATGAAGCTCCTTTCGTGCTCGGCGTGGAGACGGGACCTCTCCTCGCCGGGAAAACGATCGGAACGTTACTGACTGAATCGAGCGCTCGGCGAGGAATTGACGGGAAAAAGCATTGAATGGTTCCAGGCGATGCGATCTCGTTATTTAAATAGCGATTTGTTATGGTTTAACAAATAGGCATTTTTGCAGGTCATCGCGGGTGTTGGAGGCATCTATGGGCATCTGTGGCACCATTGGTAACAGCGATTACCGAAGGTTTCTCGGGTAACTCCGGCACCCTCGGTCTATTAAACCGAATTATGTTCTGGTTGGATGTCGGCATGAGTGGAGATCCCCGTACCCCATGCCTTGTCGGCGTCGCCCAGCACACGGTCCGCGTCCAGCCGGGGCCCGAGCCGTTGGATCTGTGGGAACTCGTCGCCCGCGAGGCCGCCGCCGACGCCGGGGCCCCAGGTCTGCTGAACGCCCTCGACTCGATCCAGGTCGTCTACACCGAGTCCTGGCAGTACGACGACCCGACGGCCAGGCTCGCCGAGCGGCTCGGCGCCGCTCCCCGCCACCGGGCCTACTCCAAGGTGAGCGGTACGGCACCGCAACTGCTCCTCGGGGAGGCGGCTTCGATGATCGCCAGGGGTGAGCTGGACGCGGCCCTGGTCGCCGGAGCCGAGGCGCTGGCCACGCGCAGGGCCCTGCGCAGGGCGGGGGAGCGCGTGGCGTGGAGCCATCCGGCGAATCCCAAGCCGCCCTACGGCTGGGAGCGGCCCCCGCACCCGGCCGAGCTGGCCCACGAGCTGTTCCTGCCCGTCCACACCTACGCGATCATGGAAACGGCCCGGCGGGCGGCGGCGGGCGAGTCCATCGAGGAGGAGCGGGCGGCACGAGGGCTGATGATGGCCCCGATGACCGAGGTCGCCGCGGCCAACCCGCACGCCTGGTACCGGGAGGTCGGAAAGCCCTCGGAACTGGTCACCCCGGCCGCGGACAACCGCATCGTCGGCTGGCCCTACACCAGGCGCACCGTCGCGGTCATGGAGGTGGACCAGGCCGCCGCCGTGATCCTGGTCGGCGACGGGCTCGCCGACCGGCTCGGCATCCCCCGAGACAAGCGCGTCTACCTGCGAGGATGGTCCTACGCCGAGGACACCTGGGAGGTGGCGGCCCGTCCCGTGCTCGGCTCCTCGCCGGCCATGGCAGCCGCGGCGCGGGCGGCCTTCGCGCGGGCGGGGACCGGTCTCGACGAGATGTCCGCACTGGACCTCTACAGCTGTTTCGCGATCGCGCTCCGCGCCGCCTGCGCGGCAGGAGGGCTCGACCCGCTCGACCCGCGAGGGCTGACCGTCACGGGTGGCCTGCCGTACGCGGGGGGGCCGGCCAGTGACTACGTCCTGCACTCCACGGCGGCGATGGCCGAGCGCCTGCGGGCCGCGCCGGGCCACGGGCTGGTCACCGGGGTCGGCATGCACCTGACCAAGCACACCTACGCGGTCTGGTCCACCGAGCCCGGCGGCGCCCTGGGCGACGCCGCGCCGGTGTACGTCGCGGAACCGGTGCCGATCGCGGACTCCTACGAGGGACCCGCGACCGTCGCCGGATACACGGTCGCGCACGGCAGGGACGGAGCGGCCGAACGAGGCATCCTGATCGCCGACCTTCCCGGTGGCGGCCGGGCACACGCCCACGTCCGCGGGCCCGATCTGATCGCCGAGGCCGAGTCGCGGGAACTGGTCGGCGCCGAGGTGCGCCTGGTCCCCGAAGGGCCGGTGAACGTCGCGACCTGGTGACGGCCTCCCCGGCGGGTATCGACTCTGATCCGTGCTGGTATCGAGATCGCCCGAATCCGAAGATGGAGTCGCACCATACCTTCTCCGCGGGAGGCGGCCCAGGACGTGGCCGGTGGCCGATACGACATCATCGAGGCGAGGTCCCCGCGGGGACCTCGGCGCTGGATCGGTGCCGCGGTGCTGGCGGCGCTCCTGGTGGTGCCGGTGCTGGTCCTGCTGGCCGGCCGGGAGCCCGGCGCGGCCCCGCCGCTCCCGCCGCCGGTGCCCACCCGGACGGTGGCCGGCGCCAAGGAGGTCTCCAACGTGCTCTACCCCCGGCCCCGTCGCAGGGGCGGCAGGGAGATCCTCAACGTGGTCTTCCCCGACGGTTCGGCGGCAGAGGTCGACTACCCGGCTGAACTGGGCCTGGCCAGGCTGGGGGTCCGGCCCGCGATGACGGGCAGGCTCGACGGGGAGGCCGGCACGTACCGGCAGCTGACCGTGCCGCCGGGAGGGCCGGCCGGGGTGGCGATGGGCAGGCCGATGATCCGGAAGCTGGCCGGGCAGGTCACGCTCTGGCACCCGATGAGCCCCGCCGAGGGGGAGGTGCTGCTGTTCGCGTTCGACCCCTGGTTCGTGGCGCTGCGCGATCTCAAGGACGGCATGCCCTTCGAGCAGCGCATGCTCTGGGCGCGCAACCTGCGCGGCAGGGTGACCAAGGGAGGCTACCTCGTGCTCGACGCCCGTGCTCCGGTGCGGCTGGCCGGGGCGGGGGAGACCTTCCGCGGCGAGCAGGTGGGGCCGCAGCTGTGGTTCGGCGGGGCCAGGGAGATGCTGCTCGTGCTGGCACCGGTGCCCGGCTGCGACGTCGCGGCGATCGAGCTCTCCGTGATCGAGCAGCGGCGCCGCTTCTCCGCCGAGACCTGCCAGGACGGTGTGTACGTGGCGGCCTCGGGAGAGCGGGGGCACGTGGAAAGGACGGTCGCTGAGATAGTGATCAGGCGGACAGCGTAAGGTGCGGCCATGTTCGCTGTAACCGCCACGCAGATCGATCCCGACAACCCGCTCGCCGGTCTCACCCTCGGTGAGCGCCCGGAACCCCAGGTCCCCGAGGGGTGGACCACCGTCACGGTGAGAGCGGTCTCGCTCAACCATCACGACCTTTTCACCCTGAAGGGCGTGGGCATCCGCGCGGAGCAGCTCCCGATGGTGCTCGGCACCGACGCGGCGGGGTACGACGAGGACGGCAACGAGGTCATCGTGCACTCGGTGATCGGCAACGGTGCCGACGAGACGCTCGACCCGAAGCGCTCCCTGCTGTCGGAGAAGTACGACGGCACCTTCGCCGAGCGGGTCGTCGTGCCCAGGCGCAACCTCGTGCCCAAGCCCGCCGCGCTCAGCTTCGAGGAGGCCGCCTGCCTGCCGACGGCCTGGTTGACCGCCTACCGCATGCTGTTCGACAAGGCCGGGCTGGAGCCGGGCTCGACGGTGCTGGTCCAGGGCGCGGGCGGTGGCGTGGCCACCGCGCTGATCCTGCTGGGCCGGGCCGGGGGATATCGGATCTGGGCGACCAGCCGCTCTGAGAAGAAGCGGGCGAGGGCCCTGGAACTGGGCGCCGACCAGGTGTTCGAGGACGGCGCCCGGCTGCCCGAGCGGGTCGACGCGGTGATGGAGACCGTCGGCCAGGCGACCTGGGCGCATTCGCTGAAGGCGCTGCGCCCCGGTGGACGGATCGTGATCTCAGGCGCGACCAGCGGAGTGGTCCCGCCGGCCGAGCTGAACCGCATCTTCTTCCTGCAGCTCTCGGTGATCGGCTCCACCATGGGCACCCGTGACCAGCTGGGCAGGCTCGCCCGCTTCATGGAGCAGACGGGTACCCGCCCGCTGATCGACCGGGTCCTCCCGCTGACCGAGGCCCGCGAGGGCATCGCGGCCATGCACGAGGGCGAGCTCTTCGGGAAGGTCGTCTTCACGCTGCCGGGGTGAACGCGGTCCGCGGCGGAGCAGAGCACTACCGGGCACCGATGTGTTTCCGATCAGGTGCATAAGTAACGGGTTACTTTTCTACCTCCCGGGTGGTAGAACACGGATGAGCGATGTATCGCCCGGGAGGCCCGGAATGACCGACTCAACCGCGCAACGTGACCCCGACGACCCCGACGCGCCGCGCGCCCCCCTCGCCGCGCCCGCCGGCTCCTCCGCGTACGGCGGTCCCGGCACGCGTGGCGGCCCGGTGGTGAGCGCCGTCCCGGCTCTCCCTGAGGCGAGGGACGGCGAGCACGCGCGCAGCGATCCCGAACCGTTCGGCCCCGGTGACCTGCTCTGGGACGGGATGGGCGACCAGCGGCTGATGTTCCTGCTCGGCGGCGGTCTCATCATGCAGGTCATGCACCCGGCGATCGGCGCCGCAGTCGGCCGGCAGTCGGTCTACCGGTCCGACCCGTGGGGACGGCTCACCCGCTCGCTCAACTCGTTGCAGACCTGGGTGTACGGAGGGCCGCAGGCCATCGAGGAGGGCAAGCGCCTGCGTGAGATGCACAAGGACATCAGCGGCGTCGACGCGCAGGGCAGGAGCTACCACGCGCTGAGCGCGGGACCGTACGCCTGGGTGCACCTGACCGCCTTCGAGCGCGCCGTCACCATGGCCAGGTACTTCGGCGAGCGGCCGTACACCCCGCAGGAGGAGCGGCGCCTGTACGAGGAGATCATCCGCCTGGGCCGGATCCTGCGGGTCCCCGAGCGGATGTTCCCCGCCACGGTCGACGACTACTGGACCTACTTCCACGACATGGTCGACAACACGCTGGAGAACCATCCGACGGCGCACGACGTGCTGGAGACCACGCTCACCGTGGGGGCACCGCCGCTGCTCCGCGGGCCGCTGCGGGCACTGTGGCGCCCGCTCGGTCTGACCTCGGGCCGGCTCAACCACTTCGTCACGGTCGGCACGCTGCCGGACGCCGTCCGCCGGAAGCTGGAACTGCCGTGGACCGCCAGGGACGAGGTGCGGCTGCGCCGCCTCGGCAGGGCGGTCGCCGTGACGATGCCACGCCTGCCCGAGCGGGCCAGATATCTGCCGATCGCCTATCACGCCAGGCGGGCGGCACGCGCACAGGAGCGGCTCACCCGCGCCATGCGCGTCGCCTGAGGAAAGGCCGCCGCTCCGGGTGCCGCCGGTCCGCGCGCGTCGCGTGGCGGGGGCGCGGACCGGCGCGCGTCGGCGGGGGAGGACGGGTGGTTACCGGAGCGCTTCGCGGATGCGGCGGGCCGCGTCGTACAGGGCGTCCTGCGCGGTGGCCAGGGTCTCCTCGGTGACCTGCGCGTTCGACGCGTCCCTGTGGACCTCCTCGGCGAACTCGGCCAGCATCTGCCCGAGCCGGGCGTCGCCGGCGTGTGATCCCTCGCCGGTGAAGCCGGCGGCCCAGATCCGCTTCCAGTCGTCCTTCCACTCGTGCTTCTGGCGCTGCCATTCCGTCTTCTGCTCGCGCCAGGCCCTGCGCTGGTCGTGCTTGGCCTGCTTCTCCTCGTACCCGGAGCCCTGGCGCACGTCACGTGCCATCTGGGTGAGCTCCTCGCGCAGCGACTTCACGGTGTCGCGCACGTCCTCCTTGACCTCGCGGGCGATGTCGCGGACCGAGTCGGAGATCTCCTGCTCCAGATCGGCGAGTTCGTCGAGGCGGTCGTTGAGCTCGGCGCGACCCCGGTCGCTGATCGTGAAGACCTTCTTGCCGTTCACGACCTCGTGGGTGACCAGCCCCTCCTCCTCCAGCCGGGCCAGGCGCGGGTAGATCGTGCCGGGCGAGGGGGAGTAGACACCGAGGAAGCGATCCTGGAGCAGCCGGATCACCTCGTAACCGTGGCGGGGGCTCTCCTCCAGCAGCTTCAGGAGATAGAGCCGGAGCCTTCCATGACCGAAAACCGGACTCATGCTTGGGCTCCCTTCAGCAGGGTGACATCGGCGGAGACGGTGTGCGCCGTCAGGGAGGCCATGCCGCCGCCGATTCGGCCGGTCAGCGACCTCGCGCCGGTCTGGGTGGAGTGGTGGAGTTCGGAGAAGGCGGTGTCGAGCCTGCCCGAGGTGGAGCGGATCTTGACATCGGCGTCCACGGCGTGCGGGAGCCTGAGCACGATGTCGCCGGTGACGCTGTTCAGCGTCACATGACCGGTCGGCGGGAGCTCCAGGTCGGCGGTGATCCGGCCGGAGACGGTGGTGACGCTGAGACGCCGGGGGGTGCCCTGCGCCACGGTCAGCTCGCCGGAGACGCTCTTGAACGACAGGTCGCCGACCAGGTCGCGGCTCTCCACGTCGCCGGAGACGGTGTCGGCGTTGATCTCCCCGCTCACCCCGTCGAGCACGATGTCGCCCGAGACGCCCCTGACCGAGGTGCGGTCCTCGAATCCGGAGACGACCGCGGAGGCGGAGACCACCCCCACGTTGATCGGGCAGCCCTTGGGCGCGGTCAGCGTCAGCGTCGCCCGGCGTCGCCCCGGGCGCAGCCAGCCCAGCAGGCCGTCCCAGGTCAGGTCCTTGTAGGTGACGGTGAGCGTGCCGTCGTCGTCGTGGGTGACGAGCAGCGGTGTGGTATCCACCTCGGTGACCTCAAGCGTGGCGGGGCCGTCGCCGGCCAGCACCGCCAGCCTGCCCGCCACGATGCGCACGTTCAGCTTTCTCACGGAGTCGAAGGTGAGCTGCTCTGGTTTCTCGATGGTCCACTGCCGCATGTTCGTGACCTCCTTGTGCATGACACGATATGTCGCGTCAGCCGGGAGGTCAAGATATATCGCGTTATTTCAATCGTCCTCGTCGTCCAGCCGGGCCAGCCAGGTGGCCAGCCGTTCCACCGGAGTCTCGAAGTCCGGGTTCAGGTCGACGAACTCGCGCAGCCGCTCGGCCAGCCACCCGATGGTGACCTCCTCCTGGCCACGACGCTCGACGAGCTCCTCGATGCCCCGATCGGTGAAGTACATCGTTCTCCTCGTGGTGACACTTGCCATAACGGGGAAGTCCCCCGCAGAGGTTCCTGCGGGGGACTTCCGTGGTGACGCCTGCACTGCGGACCGCCGGTCGGCGGTCCTTCCTCTAGACGAAGACCTCGCCCAGCATCTGCTGCAGCTCGGCCTCGTGGGCCGAGTGCGAGCCGGTCGCCGGGGAGGAGTTGGCCTTGCGGGAGACCCGCTTGATCACGCGGCCGCCGAAGACGCCCGGGTTCTCGGCCATCTTGAGCGCCAGGAACGGCCACGGACCCATGTTGAGCGGCTCGTCCTGCGCCCACACCAGCTCGACGTCGGCGGAGTAACGGCTCAGCTCGACCTCCAGCGGGTTGCCGGGGAACGGGTAGAGCCGCTCAAGACGGACGATCGCCACGTCGTTGCGGCCCTGCTTGTCGCGGGCCGCCGCCAGGTCGTAGTAGAGCTTGCCGGAGACCAGCACGACCTTGCGGACGCCGGCCGGGGCGACGGTGGTGTCGCCGAGCACCGGCTGGAACGACCCCGAGGTGAACTCGCTGACCGGCGAGATCGCCGCCTTGTGCCGCAGCAGCGACTTGGGCGTGAACACCACCAGCGGGCGGTGCCGGTTCGACAGCGTCTGCCAGCGCAACAGGTGGAAGTAGTTGGCCGGCACCGTGGGCTGCGCGACGGTCATGTTGTCCTGGGCGCACATCTGCAGGAAGCGCTCGATGCGAGCCGAGGAGTGGTCGGGGCCCTGTCCCTCGTAGCCGTGCGGCAGCAGCAGGGTGACGCCGGAGCGCTGGCCCCACTTCTGCTCGCCCGAGGTGAGGTACTCGTCGATGATCGACTGAGCGCCGTTGACGAAGTCGCCGAACTGCGCCTCCCAGGCGACCAGGGCCTCGGGCCGCTCCACGCTGTAGCCGTACTCGAAGCCGAGCGCGGCGTACTCGCTCAGCAGGGAGTCATAGACGTAGAACTTCGTGGTGCCCTGGTTGAACGCCTTGAGCGGGGTGTGTTCCTCGCCCGTGACCCGGTCGACCAGCACGGCGTGCCGCTGGGTGAACGTGCCGCGCCGGGAGTCCTGGCCGACGAGGCGGACCGGGTGACCGTCGATCAGCAGCGATCCGAACGCCAGGGTCTCGCCCATGCCCCAGTCGATGCGCTCCTCGGTGACCATCTGCCCGCGACGCTGCAGCACCGGCAGCAGGCGCGGGTGGACGGTGAAGCCCTCGGGCATGTTGAGCTGGGTCTCCACGATCCGCTTGACGGTCTCCTCGGAGATGGCCGTCTTGACGTCCTCGTGGGACCAGGGGATGGTCTCCATGTCGATCGGGCGGGAGAACTCGTCCGTCGACGCGTTGGCCGCCGCGCGGGTCTCGGTGAAGGCGTTCTCCAGCTTGGCCTGGTAGTCGCGGAGCGCGCCCTCGGCCTCCTCGACCGTGATGTCGCCCCGGCCGATCAGCGCCTCGGTGTAGAGCTTGCGGGTGGAGCGCTTGGCGTCGATCAGGTCGTACATCAGCGGCTGGGTGAAGCCCGGGTTGTCCATCTCGTTGTGGCCGCGACGCCGGTAGCAGATCAGGTCGATCACGACGTCCTTGCGGAACACCTGGCGGTACTCGAAGGCCAGGCGGCCGACCCGGACCACGGCCTCGGGGTCGTCGCCGTTGACATGGAAGATCGGGGCCTGGATCATCCGGGCCACGTCGGTGGCGTACACGCTGGAACGCGAGCTGGCCGGGCTGGTGGTGAAGCCGACCTGGTTGTTGACCACGATGTGCACGGTGCCGCCGGTGCGGTAGCCGCGCAGCTGCGACAGGTTGAGGGTCTCGGCCACCACGCCCTGGCCCGCGAAGGCCGCGTCGCCGTGGACGAGCACGGGCAGGACGGTGAAGCCCTCCTCGCCGCGCTCCAGGAGGTCCTGCTTGGCGCGGACCACGCCCTCCAGGACCGGGTCGACCGTCTCCAGGTGGGAGGGGTTGGCCACGACCGAGGTCCTGAGCTTGGAACCGTCGGGCGAGACGAAGTCGCCGCTGGCACCCAGGTGGTACTTCACGTCACCGGAGCCGTGGGCGCTGCGCGGGTCGATGTTGCCCTCGAACTCGCCGAAGATCTGCCCGTACGACTTGCCGACGATGTTGGCCAGCACGTTGAGGCGACCGCGGTGGGCCATGCCGACCACGGCCTCGTCGAGCCGCTCCTCGGCCGCGGCGCTCAGCACCGAGTCGAGCAGCGGGATCAGCGACTCGCCGCCCTCCAGCGAGAAGCGCTTCTGACCCACGAACTTCGTCTGCAGGAACGTCTCGAACGCCTCGGCGGTGTTCAGCCGCTCCAGGACGCGCAGCTGCTCGGTGCGGTCGGGCTTGGCGTGCGGCCGCTCGACGCGCGCCTGGATCCAGGCCCGCTCCTCGGGGTTCTGCATGTGCATGTACTCCACGCCGATGGTCCGGCAGTAGGAGTCACGCAGCACGCCGAGAATGTCGCGCAGCTTCATCAGGGGCCGGCCGCCGAAGCCGCCGGTGGCGAACTCGCGCTCCAGGTCCCAGAGGGTCAGACCGTGCGACTTGATGTCGAGGTCGGGGTGCTTGCGCTGCTTGTACTCCAGCGGGTCGGTGTCCGCCATCAGGTGGCCGCGGACCCGGAAGGCGTGGATCAGCTCTATGACACGCGCGGACTTCGCCACGTCGTCGTCGTGCGTGGTGGAGATGTCCTGGACCCAGCGGATCGGCTCGTACGGGATCCGGAGGGCCTCGAAGATCTCGTCGTAGAAGCCGTCCTCGCCCAGCAGCAGCCGGTGGACCTGCCGCAGGAAGTCGCCGGACTGGGCGCCCTGGATGATCCGGTGGTCGTAGGTGCTGGTGATCGTCATGACCTTGCTCACCGCGAGGCGGGAGAGCGTGTCGGGGGAGGCGCCCTGGTACTCCGCGGGGTACTCCATCGCGCCGACGCCGATGATCGTGCCCTGCCCCGGCATCAGGCGCGGCACCGAGTGCACGGTGCCGATGGTGCCCGGGTTGGTCAGCGAGATCGTGGTGCCGGCGAAGTCGTCGACCCCCAGCTTGCCCGCCCTGGCCTTGCGCACCACGTCCTCGTAGGCGACCCAGAACTGGCGGAAGTCCATCTGCTCGGTCGCCTTGATCGACGGGACCAGGAGCTGACGGGTGCCGTCGCTCTTGGCGACGTCGATGGCCAGGCCCAGGTTGACGTGCTCGGGCTTGACCAGCGCCGGCTTGCCGTCGATCTCGGCGTAGGAGTGGTTCATCTCCGGCAGGACCTTGAGGGCCTTGATCACCGCGTAGCCGATGAGATGCGTGAACGACACCTTGCCGCCGCGACCGCGCGACAGGTGGTTGTTGATCACAATCCGGTTGTCGATCAGCAGCTTCGCCGGGACCGCGCGCACGCTGGTCGCCGTCGGGACCACAAGGCTGGCCTCCATGTTGGCGGCAGTCCTCGCGGCCGCGCCGCGTAGTCGAACTTCCTCGGCACCGGCGGGCAACTGCGTCTCCTGCTTGGATCGGTCCGCCGGAGCGGCCTTGGCCGCCGGCGCTGGGGTCGTCGTCACGGGGGCCGGGGCGGCCGGAGCCGCGGCGGCCCGGGCTGGGGCAGCCGGGGCCGAGGAAGCGGTGGGTGTCGGAGGAGTGGACGCGGCGGTCGCCGCACCCGGGGGAGCGACTCTGCCGGCCCCTGCATCAGGGCTGTAGTCGGCAAAGAAGCTCCACCAGGCCCGGTCGACCGACTCGGGGTCCTGGAGGTATTTCTGGTACAGCTCGTCGACCAGCCACTCGTTCTGGCCAAAGGCTGCCAGCGGGTTTGTCCGCGACGACTCAGACGACACGGCGGAAATCGCCCTCTTCCGCAGATCGGCGTTGATGATAGAGAACCTGTCCAAGGCTACTCGCCTCGGCCCGGACCTGCGCCACTCTGGCCGCAGCTTCCTTGTCGATCCTCTCAGAACTGTTTAAAACGGTCACCTCCTGGGTAGCCGTTTCGCCCGCTGAGTCCCTGGTCAGCCGGATCCGGTGGACTTCGTCAATCCAATCCGACCAGTCGGAACTCTGTCTGTATCTCCGGGGTAACATCTTCGAGCAGGCCGGCCAGCTCGTCTCCGGCGGCCCGTAACTCCTCGATGGACAGGGGTGCGAGTCGCTCCAGCAGGAACAGCGCGTCCGTCGTCTCCTCGGTGATCCGGGTGCGGACGCACTGCCGCCAGTTCCACCGGCGGCAGGTGACCCCCCTGTCGTCACGCCAGACGACCTCGCCGATCTCCGGATGGTCGATCGCCGGCTCGCCTCTCTCGACGACCTCGAACGGCTCGTCGCCGGCCGCGCGCACCAGCCTTGCCGTCCCCTCGTAGCGGGTCAGGTCCTCTCCGCCGATCGGCAGGCCGTGCCTGATGCTGATCGCGTTGTAGGCGTCGACCACCCGGTTGATCTCCGGCGGCGGCATCCGTCTGACCAGGGCGTCCACTGAGGGCCGGGTCCGCTGGGGCTTGGCGCCGAATGCCCGGTATGTTTCCCGCCACGCCTCGACCCTCGCGTCGTCGACCGCCACCGCCTTCTCGGCCGCCTCCGCCAGCCAGGCCCGCGACCTGTCGTCCGTCGGCCCGTTGCGCAGCCCGTACACCCCTATCACCAGCACCGCGAAGTCCGGCCTGAGCGCGCTGACGGCGGGGTCCACCCAGATGTCCTCGATCACGGCCCCAGTTTAGGCGGCGTGCGCGGCGATGCGAGGAAGGACGGGGTGGCCGTCCACTGGACGGCCACCCCGCGCCGATCATCCGCAGAGGGTGCCGTTGAGGAGCAGGCGTTCCGGCTTGGGGTTGGGGCCCGGGGCGTCGGCGCCGATGAAGCCGAAGGTGACCGAGTCACCCGGTCTGATGGTCTTGTTCCAGCTGAGGTTCCTGGCGGTCACGGTCGCGCCGTCCTGGGAGATGTCGGCGCTCCAGTGCCGCCGGACGCTCTGGCCGCCGAGGAAGGACCACTTCAGGGTCCAGCCGTCGATGGCCTTCTTGCCGGTGTTGGTGACGGTGACCTGGGTGTTGAACCCCTCGGGCCACTGGCCGTGGTTGGTGTAGGTCACCTTGCACACCCCGGCGGCGGCGGGGGTGTCCAGGTAGGAGGCGATCCAGGCGAGCGGGGAGTTCCAGTTGATGGTCAGCTCGTTGGTGGACCACGACTCGATGTCGTCGATGTAGCAGAACTGGGGCGCGCAACCCCTGAGCTTGGCCTGGGCCACCGGGTCCTGGATGCTGGAGTTCGGGCCGCCCGCCAGGGTGCCGCGCGGCGGGTTGGGCAGGGACGGGTCGAGCTGGTGGGCGTACCAGCGGCTGTGCTGGTTCTTGGCGGCGACCTCGCCGTAGCCGGTCACGTACGACTGGTTGAGGGCGTTGCGCCCGAAGAGGTAGTCCAGCCCCTCCAGCACCCCGTCGCGATACTTCGCCTCGCCGCTGAGGTCGTGGGCGACGGCCATCACGACCATGTTGTTGAGCACCAGGTTGTTGGAGCCCCAGTCGTAGGTCGACGGGTTGTACGGGACTCCGTAGGGGTGGGCCTTCTGGACGGCGAGATACCTGTCGGCGCCCTCCAGCACCGACTGGCGCACCCGTGCCCGGTCGGGGAGCGCGTTGGGCACCGCGGCCAGCTGCAGGCGGCCGAGCTGGGCGGTGTTGCCCCAGTCGAAGCCGCGCTCGCGCCAGATGTCGCCGGTGTGGTGCGGCGAGGCGAGCACGTAGTCCTTGAACTCCTTCTCGGCGGTGGTGAGATAGAGCTCGGCGGCGGCCCAGTAGAACTCGTCGGTCACGTTGTTGTCGTCGTAGGTGCCGCCGCCCACCCCGTCGGAGGGGTCGGCGTACCGTGCGGGGTCGGCCTTGGCCGCGGCCCAGGCCTTCCTGGCGGCGGCGAGGTTGCGCGCGGCGAACGCGGCGTCGTACGGGGCGAAGAGCCGGGCCGCCTGGGCCGCGGTGGCGGCCAGGTTGAGGGTTGCGGCGGTGGAGACCGGGTGCAGCTCGCGCCGCTGCGCGTCGAGGTGGGGCAGGAGCGGCAGGCCCGTCCACGCGGCGTCGTGGATCTTGTGGTGGACCATCCCCGCGTGTGGCCTGCCGTCCGGGACCTGCATGCTGAGCAGGAACTCCTGCTCCCAGCGGGCCTCGTCGAGGATGTCGGGGACTCCGTTGCCGCTCTCGGGGATGTTGAGATCACCGTCGGAGTGGATGCCGTCGGCCTTGGCGCGCTCGAAGGCGGACATCAGCTGGTGGACGGAGATACCGCCGTTGACGACGTACTTGCCGTGGTCGCCCGCGTCGTACCAGCCCCCCTTGACGTTCAGCGTGTAGTCGCAGACGCCCGGCTGGCAGGGCACCTCGACGTCCCCCTGGTTGGGGGCCACGCCCGCGTGCCCGGCGGGCCTGCCGTAGCCGGGGCGGAGGGTGTCGAGGATCGGGATGCCGCTGCGCTGGGTGTAGTAGAACTTCAGCGCGTCACCCCTGAGCTCGTCGTAGACGTCGGCGCCGATGTCGAACGGGCGGCTGGTCTCGCCGTCGGCCTCCAGCGTGTAGCCGGTGCCGGGGGCGATGCCGGTGCCGGGGGCCGAGCCGAAGTCGATCGAGTGCGTGTTCTGGCCGGAGCTTCCGTCGACGCCGCGCGGGACGGTGTCGCCCTGGGCGACGACCTGCCCGCCGCGCCGGAGCTTCCAGCCCACCGGCTCCGTCTCCTCGGTGACGAGCGTGGCCCTCTTCGGCCCGGCGGGCAGGTAGCCGACCATGTTCACCCGGACGCGGGGGCCGGTGTCCGGCCGGTAGACGTCGGGTTCGGCTCCGCCTTTCAGGGAGACGTCGTCCACGCAGAACCTCCACGGGGTGGCGCTGCCCCCGAGCTGGAACGCCACCTGCGCGCCTGGCAGGTCCACCGGTGAGGTGAAGGTGTAGCGGTAGTCATTGCCCGACACGCTCAGCTCGGGGTTGGCCGACAGGTACTGGGTGTAGGGGTCGACCGGGAGCTGGACGAGGGCCCTGGCGACGCGGCCGGGCGTCGCGACGCCGAAGAAGGAGAACTCGTACGTCTCGTCCTTGACCAGGGGGATGTCGTTCTGGCCGACGATGACGTCCCACGGGTTGGCGGTGCCACCGGGGATGTCCGCGCAGAGCCGTCCGTCCTCGATCTCCAGCGCGGTGTTGCCGGTGCTCCACCAGGGGGCGGTGCCGGTGTCGAAGGTGCCGTTGACGATCTGTTCGGGGCCGTCCGCGGCGGCGGGCAGTGGGGTCAGGGTCACCAGGGCGGCGGCCGTGGCGAGAGCGAGCCAGGCAGGTGGTCTGATCACGGGGGGTCCTTTACGCGGGGGATGCGCCTCGCGGTGGGAGCGTCTTTGTGGGAGCGCTCCCACAACGAGGATGTGCCGATGTTTCCAGCGCGTTTCGCCCGCAGTCAATCGACCCCCCTCCGGGGCCGCCCGCTGACCGGGTGAATGACCGATTTGCCCGATGAAACTTTCAGAGCCTCCGGGGCCGTGTCAGGGAGCGGTCCAGTCGATCTCCGGCCCCCGGGGCACGATCCCGCTCGGGTTGACGTTCGTCTGTGTCACGAAGTAATGCCGTTTGATCTGGTCGAAGTCGGTCGTGTCGCGGAACGCGGGAATGGCGTACAGCTCGCGGGCGTAGGCCCACAGGGCCGGGTAGTCGACGAGCCGCCGCACCGAGCATTTGAAGTGCGAGTTGTAGACCGCGTCGAACCTGGCGAGCGTGGGGTAGAGCCGCACGTCGCTCTCGGTGAGCGCGTCGCCGTGCAGGCGGCGCCGGCCGGTCAGGCGCTCCTCCAGCAGGTCGAGCGTGGCGAACACGCCGGTGACCGCCTCGTCGTACGCCTCCTGGGAGCGGGCGAACCCGGCCCGGTAGACGCCGTTGTTGAGGCCGTGGAAGATCACTTCGTTCAGCGCGTCGATCTCCTCGCGCAGTTCCCCGGGGTAGAGGTCGGGCGCGCCCTCGGCGTGCCACGGCGCGAAGGCCGTCTCCAGGGTGAGGGTGATCTGCGGGTAGTCGTTGGTGACCAGGCGTCCGGCGGCGATGTCCCAGACGCAGGGCACCGTGTAGCGACCCTGGTAGCCGGGGTCGGTCGCCAGGTAGAGCTCGGAGAGGTACTCCACTCCCGTCACCGGATCACCTCCGGGTATCCGCCAGCCCTTCTCGTCCCTGATCGGATCGACGATCGTCACCCCGATCACCTCCCGCAGGCCCAGCAACTCGCGGACGATGAGCGAGCGGTGCGCCCACGGGCAGGCGTAGGAGGCGTAGATCTGGTAGCGGCCGGGCTCCGGCGGATGCTCGCCGCCCGCCTCGATCCGTGTCGTGAACCGGTTCTGCTGCCTGACGAAGCGGCCGTCGCCGGAGATCTCCTTTTCCAGCTTCATGGTATGACGGTACGGGATCCCGAACAGAACATGGTTCGGTCGAAGGGGTCGGTGGAGCCCGGCCCTTCGGAGAGTTTCATGCAAAACCAGTAGGAAATATTGACTTAGTCCAGAGTGGTGCGTAGCTTGTCCGGTATGAGCTGCTATCTGACCCGTTTCGACCAGAAAGCACCGGTGGCCTCATGAGCATCGTGACCGTGGTGGGAAACCCGCGACCAGGGTCGCGCACTCACGGAGTGGCCATCTCGGCGGCGGAGGCGGTGGCCCGGCGGATCGGGGATCAGGCGGCTCCCGAGGTCGTCGATCTGGCGGTCCTGGCTCCACTGCTCTTCGCCCCGGAGACGGCGCCGGAGGTGAAGGCCGCGCTGGAGCTCGTCGCGGGTGCCGATGTGCTGGTGGTGGCGAGCCCGACCTACAAGGCCACCTACACCGGCCTGCTCAAGGCGTTCCTCGACCGGCTGCCGGGTGGTGCCCTCGCCTCGGCCGTCGCGCTCCCGCTGCTGGTGATGGGGGACGCCAAGCACTCCCTGGCGGTGGAGGTCCACTTCCGGCCGCTGCTGGTGGAGCTGGGCGCCGTCGTTCCCACGCCGGGCCTCGCGCTGCTGGAGTCGCAGCTCGCCGACCTCGACGCGGTCCTCGGCCCCTGGGCCGACCGGGTCGGCCCGCAGGTGGCGGCGGCGCTCGGGCAGCGGACTCCCGCGTGACGCAGGGAAGAGATGGCGGCATTAATGGGTTCTGAGAAGTGTCTTTTGTTCCTCGAAGGGGGAAAAGTGACCAAGTGGAGCATCTTGGCGGTACCCCACCCGTCCCTGGGAGAGGTGTCATGACCGAGACCCTGTCCGGCCGAGCGGTCGACGCGGAGCGGTTCCGGCAGGCGCTGGCCGTTCACGCGGCCGGGGTCGTCGTCGTCACGGCGCAGTTCGAGGGCGTACCGGTCGGTCTCACGGCCACCTCATTCGCATCCGTCAGCCTTGCGCCCCCGCTGGTCTCCTTCTACGTGGACCAGTCGTCGAGCACCTGGCCCTGGCTCCGGCAGGCCGATCACTTCGCGGTGAACGTCCTGGCCAGCGATCAGGCCGAGCTGGCCGCGCGCTTCGCGAGGAAGGGCGTCGACCGCTTCGCCGCACCCACCTCCTGGGCCCCGGGGCACCTGGGCGTCCCGCTGCTGGACGGTGTCTCGGCTCACCTGGTCTGTGCCCCCCACTCCACCGTCGACATCGGTGATCACATCCTGGTCGTCGGACTCGTCACCGAGACGAGCCTCGAACCCGGCGGCCGTCCGCTCCTGTACCACCAGGGCCGTTTCGGGCGTTTCACCCCTCACTCCTGATTGTTGAGGGGAATTTCCGTTTGGTCAGGCAAGGGGATGTTCCGTGATGGAGCGTTCCCTTCCGTGAGCTCTGACCTTCGGTACCCTGATGAATTCCATAGCCGATTTCCGGATGGGTGAACGCGATGCGGAGGCGCGGGTGCACGGCGGGTGATCGGTGCGCGGGCCCGAGCGGAGAATCCGCTTATTTCGGCGAAAGTGTTAAATACCGGATACCTCTAATCGGCGGCTTCGCGTGCCCCGGTCGCCGTACGGCCGGCCTGCCACGGGGCTCGCCCGCGCGATGCCTGGCAGTGCTTCCTCGGGCTTCCTCGGGGCTTTCTCAGGCGAGGCGGACGGTGCCCCGGCCGGTGGTCAGGGGGAGATCCAGGGCGGTACGGATGCCCGGTGGGGCGGCGCAGAGGGCGGCCACGGAGTTCACGGCATGAGCGGCGGCGCCGGCCAGCCCGTGGGAGATCTCGCTGACGGTGAGCATCAGCTGGGGCATGCCCTCGATGTGAACGCTGAAGCCGGGGTCGGCCCAGCGTGCCACCCGGGTGGCGTCGGCCTTGTAGACGCATTCCACGGTCATCAGGGGACGGCCGCGGACAAGCCCGCTGAACATCCAGCGGGAGGCGCACACGGTGCCCGCCCTGACCAGTCCCGCGGCGATCTCGAACTCCTCTGAGGCGAGCTCGAACTCGTCGCTCTCCTCGACCTCGTCGAGGGTCACGCCGAGGTTGTCGGCGACGAACTGGACGCTCTCGGCGAACAGCGAGCGCTGGAAGGCGCGGAAAGGGCGCACCCCGGCGGTGTAGTCCTTGGCCGAGCGGGTGAAGCCGAACAGGTCCACCACGATCTGCCGGGAGGGGTGACCCCGGAAGTCGGACGACTCCCGGACGTAGATGTGGTCGACCCTGCTGGACAGGCCGGTCAGCGTGAGCGGCAGCATGTCGCTCATGAAACCGGGGTTGACGCCGGTGCCGTGCAGGGACGTCCCTCCCGCCCGGCAGGCGGCCTCCAGACGGTCCACCACCGCCGGGCCGTAGCACTTGGGGTAGACGAACCCGGTGGTGGTGATGACGTTCTTGCCGCTGGCGAGCAGCGCGCAGATGGTCTCCACGTCGTTCGGATGACCCCCGCCGAAGTAGAAGGTCGGCAGCGGCATGTGCAGCACGCAGTCGGCCTCCAGGGCGAGGATCTCCTCGACGTCGTCGGTGCAGACGACGCCGGCCTCGGGGAGTCCCACGAGGAGCCCCGCGTCCCGTCCCACCTTGTCCGGGTCGTAGACCAGCACCCCGACCAGTTCGAACTCCGGCCGGGTGATGACGCTGCGCAGGGAGTATCTGCCGACTGCGCCGGTGGCCCATTGGACCACGCGCAGGGGCGGCGATAAGGACATATGGGGCCTCCAGCCCGAATTGTTGGGCGGGGCCCTGTTGGGAAAATGAGGGGTGTCATCATTGACCCTCGCCCGTATGGGGCAGAAACTTTAGCAGAAATTAACACGCTCGCTTACTATGCGCAATGATCTCCCATTTTTTGGTTACCGCTCTGGGGGATTTTGGTGCCTTTATCCGGAAGGTGTTCGGTCGCTTCCGGGGGCGTCGCCGGTCGCGTCGGGGGACCGGGGCATCCGCGATGGCACCGCCGGGGCCAAGCAAGCTATTGTTCAAGAGACTAGAATTATGTTCTCGTAGGAGGGTTGCGGATGTCAGAGCTGCGGTTTGACGGCAGGGTCGCGGTCATCACCGGTGCCGGACACGGTCTCGGCCGTTCGCACGCGCTGTCGCTCGCCGAGCGCGGTGCCAAGGTGGTCGTCAATGACCTGGGCGGGGCGTTGGACGGAACGGGGGCCTCCACCGGACCCGCCGCCGAGGTGGTCGAGCTGATCAGGAAGAACGGCGGCGAGGCGGCCGCCAGCACCGACAACGTCGCGACCCCCGAGGGGGCCAGGGCGATCGTCCAGACCGCGATCGACGCCTTCGGGCGGCTGGACATCGTCGTCAACAACGCCGGCATCCTGCGGGACAAGTCCTTCGGCAAGATGAGCGTCGAGGAGTTCGACCAGGTTCTCGCCGTCCACGTCCGCGGTTCGTTCCTGGTCAGCCGGGAGGCGTTCCCGTACCTCAAGGAACAGGGGTACGGCCGGATCGTCAACACCTCCTCGCCCGCCGGGCTGTTCGGCAACTTCGGCCAGGCCAACTACTCCACGGCCAAGATGGGCCTGGTCGGCCTCACCAAGACGCTCGGCATCGAGGGGGCCAGGGCCGGGATCAAGGCCAACGCGATCGCGCCGATCGCCTGGACCCGGATGACCGAGGAGATCCTCCCCGCCGAGTTCGAGGCCAAGTTCACCGCGGAGCGGGTCAGCGCCCTGGTGACCTTCCTGGCGCACGAGGCCTGTGAGACCAGCGGCGAGGTCTTCAGCGTCGGTGGTGGCCGGATCGCCCGGGTGTTCGTGGCCGAGGGGCCCGGCTGGCGGCAGGACGACCACACGGTGGAGGACATCCGCGACAACTGGCAGGCGATCCTCGCCGAGCAGCCGTACCTGACCCCGACCACCCTCGGCCGGCAGGCGACCGCCTCCATGAAGGCCATGCTCTGACGCCGCGGGCCGCGTTCCGGCGGCCCTGAGGCTCAAGGGGCGCTCCCACACCGGGGGCGCCCCTTCTGCTGTCCGCGCCGGGGGCGGGGCCAGGACTTTTGCTGATTCCTGCAAAAGTCGACGGACTGTTAGTTAAAAGCTCTTCACAAATCCAGCCAAAGAGGGTTAGCTTCTGCACATCCCACTCCGGGCGAGGAGGTGCTGTGAGTCGGGTCACCGTTCGGCCGGAGAGCACGCGCCACCACGGCCGCCGCGTGCGGGGCGCTCGCGCGCCGAGCCCGACCGGCTCATCGAGCCGCACCTGGCGGAGCGGGTGGGGCCTGCGGCGACCACGTCCTCTCGGCCCGACGACGAACCAGTGAGGCCCCATGTCCGAAGCCACCCCTCTGCTGCGCATGCGGGGGATCGTCAAGCAGTTCCCCGGCGTGCGTGCCCTGGACGGTGTCGACCTGGAGGTGCTGCCCGGTGAGGTGCACTGCCTGCTCGGCCAGAACGGTGCCGGGAAGTCCACCCTGATCAAGACCCTGGCGGGCGCTCATCAGCCCGATGAGGGCACGATCACGTTGAACGGTGCGGACGTGCGGCTGTCGAGCCCGATCGCCGCGATCAGGCTCGGCATCTCCACGATCTACCAGGAACTCGATCTGGTGGACGGGCTGAGTGTGGCGGAGAACGTCTTCCTCGGACACGAGCCGGCCCGGCTGGGGTTCGTCGGACGGGGAAGGGCGGCGCGGGCGACGCGGGAGCTGCTGGCCCGGCTGGGGCACGGTGAGATCCACCCGTCGACGGAGGTGGGACGGCTGTCGCCGGCGGCCAAGCAGGTGGTGAGCATGGCGCGGGCGCTGTCGCACGACACCCGGCTGATCATCATGGACGAGCCGTCGGCGGCGCTGGCCCATGACGAGGTGGGCAACCTGTTCCGGATCATCCGGGAGCTGACCGCTCAGGGGGTCGCGGTGGTCTACATCTCGCACCGGCTGGAGGAGATCCGCGAGATCGGGGACCGGGTGACGGTGCTCAAGGACGGTCGCACGGTCGCGGTGGGGCTGCCGGCCAAGCAGACTCCGACCTCGCGGGTGGTGGCGTTGATGACCGGCCGCGAGGTCGAGTACGTCTTCCCGCCGCGCCGCGCGGAACGCGTCGCGGGGGCCGAGGTGCTGCGGGTCGAAAAGCTCACCGTGCCCGGCGTCTTCACCGACGTGTCGTTCTCGGTGCGGGCGGGAGAGATCGTGGGGCTGGCCGGGCTGGTCGGCTCGGGCCGCTCGGAGATCATCGAGGCGGTGTACGGGGCGCGGAGGTTCTCGGGGCAGGTGCTCCTGGAGGGGCGGCCGGTACGCGGGGGCGGTACGACGGGCACGGTCCGCCTGGGGATGGGGCTGGCCCCCGAGGAGCGCAAGGCGCAGGCCCTGCTGCTGGACCAGAGCGTGTCGCGCAACATCAGCCTGGCCAGCCTGGGCCGCTACTCGCGGCTGGGGTGGATGGACCGCCGCCGCGAGGCCGCGGACGCGCGGGAGATGGTGCGAGCCCTGGACATCCGGCCGGCCGATCCCGAGCGGCCGGTCAAGACGCTTTCCGGCGGCAACCAGCAGAAGGCGGTGCTGGCGCGGTGGCTGCTCAACGACCGCAAGCTGCTGCTGCTGGACGAGCCGACGCGGGGGGTGGACGTGGGGGCTCGGGCGGAGCTGTACGCGCTGGTGCGGCGGCTGGCCGATGAGGGGATCGGGGTGCTGCTGGTCTCCAGCGAGGTGCCCGAGGTGCTGGGGTTGGCCGATCGGGTGCTGGTCCTGCGGGAGGGCCGGGTCATCCGTGAGGCCGATGCCGGTGAGCTGGACGAGCACGCCGTCCTCGACATGATCATGGAAGGGAGTGCCCTGTGACATCCCTCTCGACCGGGAGCACCGGGACTGGTGAAAGGAACCGACAGGTCCTCATGAACGTCATCTCTCGTCGCTTCGAGAACACCCTGGCGGGGCTCCGGTGAAGTCGTCCTCGGACGAGCGCGTCGAGGCGTCGGTCCGTAAACCCGTCGTGGTGAGCCCGCTGGCCCGTCTCGGGGAGACGCGCCACCTCGGGCTGGTGGTCGCGCTGGCACTGCTGGCGGTGGTGGGCCTGGTCACGGTGCCCGACACCTTCGCGACCACCTCCAACCTGGTGAGCATCCTGTCGCTGGCCGCGACCATCGGGGTGATCACGGTCGGCATGACCTTCGTGATCATCGGTGGGGGCATCGACCTGTCGGTGGGCGCGGTGATGGCACTGGCGTCGGTGTGGGCGACCACGCTGGCCACCCAGTCCTACGGCCCGCTCGTGATGATCGTGTGCGCGGTGCTGGTCGGTACCGGGGCGGGCCTGGTCAACGGGCTGCTGATCTCCTACGGGCGGATGGTGCCGTTCATCGCGACGCTGGCGATGCTGGTGGCCGCCAGGGGGCTGGCACAGCGGATGTCCGACCGGCGCACCCAGTTGGTGCAGCAGGGCAACGAGATGATCGTGGAGCTGTCGACGACCCGGGTGCTGGGCATCCCGGTGCTGGTCTACATCTTCGCGCTGGTGGTGCTGGCCGGGTGGGTGGTGCTGAACCGGACCACGTTCGGCCGGCGCACCTACGCGGTGGGCGGCAACCCCGAGGCGGCCCGGCTGGCGGGCATCGACGTGCGCCGCCACACCGTGTTGCTGTACGCGCTGTCGGGGCTGTGCTGCGGGATCGCGGCGGTTCTGATCATGGCCAGGACCACGACGGGTTCCTCCACGCACGGAGACCTGTACGAGCTGGACGCGATCGCGGCGGTCATCATCGGCGGCACGCTGCTGACCGGGGGACGCGGGTCGATCATCGGATCGATCCTGGGTCTGCTGATCTTCACTGTGATCACGAACCTGTTCATTCTCAACGGGCTCAACACCAGCGACCAGCTGGTGGCCAAGGGCCTGATCATCGTGGTGGCCGTGCTGCTCCAGCGGCGCGCCCTCACCTCACGGACCTAGGCCCTGTCTCTTGGATCTTCCGCACCCCGAGGTCAGGCGGCGTCTCGCCACGTTGCCGCCGGTCACCGCGGCACGCCGCGGCTCCCTCCGCCGCCTCGCGAGAGGCCGGCCGGTCCTCGCCGCGGCAAGATCCGCCAGACAGGGCCTGGACCCGCGTCCCGCGGACCGGTCAGGGGTCCGCGGGGCGCGTCACGCTTCCCCCCAAGTTTCCCCCCAAGAAGGAGCAGGGTCATGACAGAGAATGTCGCTCGCAGGGGTTTCCTGCTCGGCGGTGCGGTCATCGGTGCGGGTGCGCTGGTGACGGCGTGCACCGGCAACGAGGTGGCCGCACCGGCCGGCGCGGCAAGCACGGCGCCGGCACCGGCGGCCGCGACCGGTGGTAACGAGGCGCCCGGCGACAAGGTGGTCATCGGCTTCTCGGCGCCCGCGGCCGATCATGGCTGGATCGCCGCGATCGCCAAGAACGCCGAGGCCACGGCCAAGCAGTACTCCGACATCGAGTTCAAGCCGGTCGAGCCGACCAACGACATCAACGCGCAGATCTCCGCGGTGGAGTCGCTGATCGCGGCGAAGGTCGCCGCCCTGGTGATCCTGCCGAACGACGGCCAGCAGCTCAACCAGATCGCCCGGCAGGCCTCGGACGCGGGCATCCCGGTGATCAACCTGGACCGGGTCTTCCCCGACAAGCTGTCGTACCGCACCTGGATCGGCGGCGACAACTACGGCATGGGCGTCGCAGCCGGCCACTACGTCGGCAAGAAGCTCAAGGACAAGGGGGTGGCCGACCCGGTGATCCTGGAGATCCAGGGCATCGCGACGCTGCCGCTGACCCAGGACCGCAGCAAGGGGTTCGAGGACGCGCTGAAGACGTACGGGTTCGCGGTGACGGCCAAGCAGGACGCGCAGTTCACCGTGGAGTCGGGGACCAAGGTCGCGGCGAACCTGATGCAGGCGCACAAGAAGATCGACGCGATCTGGAACCACGACGACGACCAGGGCATCGGCGTGCTGGCCGCGATCAAGGAGGCCGGGCGCAGCGAGTTCTTCATGGTCGGTGGCGCCGGGTCGGCCAACGCGATGCGCGACATCAAGGCGGGAACGGGGGTGCTGGAGGCGACGGTGACCTACAGCCCCACGATGGCCTCCTCGGCG